>NZ_MKSS01000144.1:0-20989 GCF_001897365.1 Hydrogenophaga sp. 70-12 | reverse complement strand
AGGGCCGGACGGCAAGGTCCGCGGTGTGTTCGTGCAGATCATCGACATCACCGAGCGCAAGCGCGTCGAGGAGCGCGTCAGTCACCTGAACGAGGAGCTCGAGCAGCGCATCCAGGAACGCTCGGCCGAGCTGCTGGAAAGCGAGCAGCGCTTCCGCCTGATGGTGGACAACCTGCGCGACTACTGCATCTTCTTCCTCGACGCCAACGGCTTCATCACCGACTGGACCGACAGCGCCCAGCGCATGGACGGCTACTCGCCCGTGCAGATGCTGGGCCGCCACTACGGCGTGCTGTTCGACCCGGTGGACGAAGCCGCCGGCCGCGCCGACGCCGAGCGCATGCTGCGCCTGGCCGCCTCGCGCGGCCAGCACGACGTGCAGAGCTGGCAGCTGCGCAAGGACGGCTCGCGCTACTGGTCGCACTCGGTGCTGATCGCCCTGCGCGACCAGCGCGGCGACCTCAAGGGCTTCGCCAAGATCAACCGCGACATGACGGACGCGAAGCAGCTCGATGACCTCATGCGCAACATCAACGACGAGCTGGAAAAGCGCGTCGTCGAACGCACCGAGCAGCTGCTGGCCGCCAACCGGGACCTCGAGTCCTTCTCCTACTCGGTCTCGCACGACCTGCGCTCGCCGCTGCGCCACATCTCCAGCTTCGTGAGCCTGCTGGAAGAGCACCTGGGCCTGCAGCGCGACGAAACCACCACGCGCTACCTCGCCACCATCGGCAACTCGGCGCGCCACATGAGCCAGCTCATCGATGGCCTGCTGGCCTTCTCGCGCCTGGGCCGCGCGGCGGTGAACATCGCGCCGGTCGACTTCAACCACCTCGTCAGCGCCGTGGTCTCGCAGCTTGCGCACGACACCGACGGCCGCGTGGTGGACTGGCAGATCGCTTCCGACCTGCCCATCGTGCACGGCGACGCCCTGCTGCTGCGCGAGGTCTGGGCCAACCTGCTGGGCAACGCCTTCAAGTACACGCGGCCACGCGAGCGCGCCGTCATCGGGGTCAGCTGGCACCTGGACCCGGTGCGCGGCTACACCTTCTCCGTGCGCGACAACGGCGTCGGCTTCGACACCAAGTACGCGCAGAAGCTTTTCGGCGTGTTCCAGCGCCTGCACCGCGCGTCGGAATTCGAGGGCACGGGCATCGGCCTTGCCCTGACCCGTCGTATCGTGGAGCGCCATGGCGGCAGCATCTGGGCGGAAAGTCGCCTGGGTGAAGGCAGCGTCTTCCACTTCGCCCTTCCCATCGACGGCCCCCGAGCACCCGATCCCACCGATTCCATGCCGGCACCCCTGGAACCATGAACAAGACCGCCGATGCCATCCTTCTCGTCGAGGACAACCCCGACGACGCCGAACTCACCAAGCTCGCGCTCTCGCGCCACGGGTTGGACGGCCGCGTGACGCACGTCTCCGACGGCATGCAGGCGCTGGACTACCTGTTCCGGCGCAACCAGTTCGCCAACCGCCCGGGCAGCAACCCGGTGCTGGTGCTGCTGGACCTGAAGATGCCGTTGCTCGACGGCATCGGCGTGCTGCGCGAGATCAAGAGCTCGGACATCCTGCACAACATCCCCGTGGTGGTGCTCACCTCGTCCACCGAGCCCAGCGACCTGCTGCGCGCCTACGACGCCGGCACCAACGCCTACATCGCCAAGCCTACCGAGTTCTCGCAGTTCCTCAGCGCCATGAAACACGTGTGCGAGTTCTGGGTGAACATCAACCAGACCGCGCCGCCGCTGGCCACCGCGGGCGTGCGCAGCACCGGTTTCGGCGAGCTGCTCTAGCGGCGCCTCACCACGGGTCCACGGTGCGCACGGCCGGCCCGTCGCGCAGCTTGGCGCCTTCCAGCCCGCGCAACAGCCAGGCCCGCGTGTCCGCCGGGTCGATGACGGCGTCGATCTCCAGCGTGGTGGCCATGGGAATCGCCGCGCCCTGGGCGATCTGGCGCGCCAGCAGTTCATCGAACAGCGCCTGGCGCTGCGGCCCCTCTGGCACCGCCTCCAGTTCCTTGCGGTAGCCCAGGCGCACCGCCCCTTCCAGCCCCATCGCGCCGAACTCGGCGCCCGGCCAGGCCACGGTGAAGCCCGGCGCATGGAACCCGCCGGCCGTCATCCCCATAGCGCCCAGGCCAAAGCCCTTGCGCAACACCACGCTGAAGAACGGCACGCGCAAGGCCGCCGCCGCCACGAACAGGCGACTCGCGTGCCGCACCTGGGCGCGCGCCTCGACCTCGGGGCCGACCATGAAGCCCGGCGTGTCGACCAGGCTCAGCAGCGGCAGGCCATGGGCATCGCACCAGCGCATGAACCGCGCGGCCTTGTCGGCCGCGTCGGGATCGATGGCGCCGCCCAGGTGCCGCGGGTTGTTCACCAGCACGCCCACCGCGCGGCCGTCGAAGCGCGCCAACGCGGTGTGGATGCCCAGGCCGAAGCCTTCGCGCAGCCAGAGCGCGCTGCCGCCGTCGGCCAGGCCATGCAACACCGCGCGGCTGTCGTAGCTGCGCGAGCGGCTGGCGGGCAAGGCCTCGCGCAGCCGCTCGGGCGGCGGCGAGGGCACCGGTGCCACACGGCCCTGGAAGAAGGCCAGGGCGCGGCGCGCCGCGGCCACGGCCTGCGCCTCGCCGTCCACCAGCAGGTCGATCACGCCATTCGCGTGCTGCACCTGGGCCGGGCCGATCGCCTCGGGCGGGAAGCGGCCCAGGCCACCGCCCTCGACCATGGCCGGGCCGCCCATGCCGATGTTGCTGCCGCGCGTGGCGATGACCAGGTCGCAGCAGCCCAAGAGGGCCGCGTTGCCCGCGAAGCAGCGGCCGGCCGCGATGCCGATGCTCGGTACCCGCCCCGACAGGCGCGCCATGGCCGCGAAGGTGCCCACGTGCAGGCCCGCCACGATGGGCATGTCGGTGTCGCCCGGCCGGCCCCCACCGCCTTCGGCGAACAGCACCACGGGCAGGCGCTGGTCGAGCGCGATGCCCAGCAGGCGGTCGGTCTTCTGGTGGTTGCGCATGCCCTGGGTGCCGGCCAGCACGGTGGCGTCGTAGGCCAGCACGGCCGTGCGCGAGCGCTCGGCGCCAAACAGCGCGCCATTGACCGCGCCGATGCCAGTGACCAGGCCATCGGCCGGCGTCTGCGCGATCAGCTCGGCCTCGCTGCGGCGCGCGGCCTGGGCGGCCACGGCGAGCGCGCCGTATTCGATGAAGCTGCCCGGGTCGCACAAGTCGGCGACGTTCTCGCGCGCGGTCCGCAGGCCCAGCGCATGGCGCCGCGCCACGGCCTCGGGGCGCGCGGCGTCTTCCACGAAGGCGAGCCGCGCGCGCAGCCGATGCAGCGCTTCGCTGTCGGCGGCGGGAGCGGCGGGCGATGGAGGCTCGGCGGCGGGGGTCGGTGCCGGCACCACCAGCGGCTCGATGCGCCAGAGCGGATCGCCCGCGTTCACGGTGTCGCCCGGGGCCACCAGGCGGTCGGCCAGGCGGCCGTCGCGCTCCGCCGGGAGCTCATGCTCCATCTTCATGGCCTCGACCACCAGCAGCGGCTGGCCCAGGCGAACCGGATCGCCCGGCTGCACCAGCCATTGGACGACCTGGGCCTGGAGCGGCGAGCGCAAGGTCTAGGGGAGGTGGGAACGTGCCTCGGGGCCGCTCAGTAGATGTCGGAGTCGCACCACTGCGACGAGGGGCCGAAGTCGTTCTGCTTGCTCGGCACGTTGAGGTTGAGCACGAACACCACCTCACCACCGAAACGACCCACGCCCAGGGTCTTCATGAGCTGCTGTTCCTGCTCGGGGCGTTCCATGCGCAGAAAGCAGATGGCCTGCTTGGTGCCTTCGTGCATGGCCGTGAGGATGTCCAGCCGCGAAATGCGGCCGAATTCGCTGCACAGCTGGTGCAGGGCCGATTTCAGGCTCGACACATCGTTGTGCTGCCGGAGTTCTGCGAGTGCGCTCACCTTGCGGGCTCCCCCATCCGTTCGGATGTCAGTGGTGGACATGGCTTGCATGGAGTGTGTCCTTGAATCGCGGTGCACCAATGACAATGGGTCGGATGCTAGGGCAGAGGCTACAAAAAGTCACAAGTCTGTTACAAAAATCCGTCGCTGCGCGGCGTGGCGTGCGGTAGTTCACGAATGGCGAATGCCGCCCGGCAACGCCGGCTGGTCGCGGGCCGCGCCAGGCTCGCTATCCTAAGGCCATCATGCCCACCGCCCGTCCCTCAAATGTGCCGACCGCCGATGCCACTCGGCTTCCCGAGCCGCGCGAGGCCTTCGACCGCGTGGCCCACCTGGCCGCGCGCGAAGGCCGTGTCTCGGCGGCCTTGTTGCTGGAACGCTTGGAAACAGGTGTTCGCGTGCTGGGCCGCTGGGGGCTGGATGCCCCCATGGAGGCGCTCGCCCTGGACATCGTCCACACGCTGGGCCCGCAGGAGGCCTGGGTGGGCGACACCAACCGCGAATCGCGCTGGGTCCCGCTGGAGCTGGGCCGCGGCCGCCGCGCCGTCCACCACCTGCACTGGCTGCCGCTGGCCCGCGCGCCGGGCGCTTTCCTGCTGCTGCTGGACCACCACCCGCGGGAAGAGCGCCGCAACGAAATCGGCATCGGCCTGGTGAGCGAAACGGCGGCCGACCTGGTGCTGACCCAGCGCCGCCAGCGCGAGCTGCTGGCCACGCAGGTGGCGATGCAGCGCCGCCACCAGGGCCAGATCGAGCTGGTGGAGCGCACCGCGGGCCTGGGCAGCTGGTCGGTGGAGACCTCGGGCGAGCGGGTGGACTGCTCGCCCGGCCTGCTGAGCCTGCTGGGCCTCGGCCCCGAGGCCCAGCCGCGCACCCTGGAGGACCTGCTGGAACACCATGCGCCCGAGTGGCGCCAGGGCCTGCGCCAGCGGCTGGAGCGCTGCGCCGCCAGCGCCGACCCCTTCGACGAAGAGGTGCAGGTGCTGATCGAGACGAGCGGACCCAAGTGGGTGCGAGTCGTGGGCGCCGCCGTGCTCGACGACAACGGGGACCCCATGCGCGTGCAGGTGACCGTGCACGACATCTCGGCCACCAAGCAGGCCCAGCAGGAAACCCTGCGCCTGGCCATGCGCCTGACGACCACGCTGGCCAGCATCACCGAGGCCTTCGTCACGCTGGACCGCCAGTGCTGCTTCACTTACCTCAACCAGGAAAGCGAACGCCTGCTGCAAAAAACCACGGCCGACCTGCTGGGCGTGGAGGTCTGGCACGGTTTCGCGCCCAGCGTCGCGCAGCGCCTGAAGGAACACCTGGGCCGCGCGCTGCAGACCAACCGGCGCGTGGAGCTGGAGGACTGGTTCGCCACCCTGGGCAAATGGCTGGAGGTGCGGGCCTATCCCTTCGCCGAAGGCCTGGCCGTGTACTTCCGCGACGTGACCGAACGCCGCCGCTCGCAGGAACAGCTGATGCTGCTGGAGACCAGCGTCGCGCGGCTCAACGACATCGTTCTGATCGCCGAGACCGGCGCGCAGGAGCTGCGCAACGAGCCCAAGATCGTCTTCGTCAACGACGCCTTCGAGCTGCACACGGGCTACTCGCGCGCCGAGGTGCTGGGCCAGTCGCCCGGCATGCTGCTCGACCTGGATCCGGCGGTGTCCAAGCTGCGCGAGATCTCGCGCGGCCTGCGCGACACGCAGAAGGCGCGCACCGAGCTGATGGTGCGGCGCAAGAACGGCGCGCTGTTCTGGGTCGAGCTGGAGGTGGTGTCGGTGCAGCCCAGCGCGGACGAGGTGACGCACTGGGTGGCGGTGGGGCGCGACATCACGCAGCGCAAGACGGCCGAGGACATGATCCGCCACCTGGCCTTCTACGACCCGCTGACCGACCTGCCCAACCGCCAGTTGCTGCTCGACCGGCTGCAGCAGGCCCTGGCCAGCAGCGCACGCAGCGGCCAGCACGGCGCGCTGCTGTTCATCGACCTGGACAACTTCAAGATCCTCAACGACACCCTGGGCCACCAGATGGGGGACCAGTTGCTCAAGAAGGTCGCGCAGCGCCTGACCTCCAGCGTGCGCAAGACCGACCTGGTGGCGCGCCTGGGCGGCGACGAGTTCGTGGTGATGGCCGACGACCTCAGTCCCAGTCCGGTGGCGGCGGCGCACAAGGCGCGCGTGCTGGCCAACAAGGTGCTGCAGACCCTGCGCGAGCCCTTCGCGCTCACCGGACACCAGCACTTCGCCACGCCCAGCATCGGCGTCACCATCTTCCACGGCACGCAGGCCGACGTGGGCGATCTGCTCAAGCAGGCCGACCTGGCGATGTACCAGGCCAAGTCCATGGGCCGCAACACGCTGTCCTTCTTCGACCCCGCGATGCAGGCCGAAATGAGCGACAACGCGCGCACCGCGTCCGACCTGCGCGACGGCCTGCGCCGGCGCGAGTTCGTGGTGCATTACCAGCCGCAGGTGGACAAGGCCGGCATGATCATCGGCGTGGAGGCCCTGCTGCGCTGGAACCACCCGGAGCGCGGCCTGCTCTCGCCGGCGGCCTTCATTCCCGTGGCCGAGGACACCGGCCTGATCCTGCCACTGGGCCTGTGGGCGCTGGAGACGGCCTGCGGGCAGCTGGCGGCCTGGTCCAAGCGGCCGGAGACGGCCAACCTCAGCATCGCCGTCAACGTGAGCGTGCGCCAGTTCCGCCACCCGGACTTCGTGGACTCGGTGATGGCCTGCATCCGCGCCAGCGGCATCCGGCCGCAGCGGCTGAAGCTGGAGCTCACCGAGAGCCTGCTGGCCGACCGCATGGAGATCACCATCGAAAAGATGGGCATGCTGAAGTCGCTCGGCGTGACGCTCTCGCTGGACGACTTCGGCATGGGCTACTCCTCGCTGTCGCTGCTCAAGCGGCTGCCGCTGGACCAGCTGAAGATCGACCGCGCCTTCGTGGCCGACGTGCTGACCGACCCGAACGACGCGGCGATCTCGCGCGCCATCATTGCGCTGGCGCAGTCGCTGAGCCTGCAGGTGGTGGCCGAGGGCGTGGAGACGATCGAGCAGCGCGACTTCCTGGCCTACCAGGGCTGCGACCAGTTCCAGGGCCACCTGTTCGCCAAGCCGCTGCCCGTCGAGGCGCTGGACGCGCTGCTGTCCAACCCCGTGTCGGGCATGGTGGTGGTGGGCTGAGCGCGCCCGCCCGCCTCAGACGTTGAGCAGCAGGAAGCGCCGCTCCCAGGGGCTGACCACGTCGAAGTACTCGCGGTATTCCGTGTCCTTGATCGCCGCGTAAGTCTGGATGAAGTGCTCGCCGAACAGCTCCACCAGCGGCGCGCAGCGCATGAGGTTCTCGACCGCGTCGTCCAGGTGGCGCGGCAGCTGGTGCGGCTGCTCGTAGGCGCTGCCCGACAGGGGATCGGTGGGCTTGATGCCCTGCTTCATGCCCAGGTAGCCGCAGGCCAGGCTGGCCGCCAGCGCCAGGTAGGGGTTCACGTCCACCCCCGCCAGCCGGTTTTCCACCCGCCGCGCCTGCGGCACCGAATGCGGCACGCGCAGCCCGCAGGTGCGGTTGTCGTAGCCCCAGCTCAGGTTGATGGGCGCCGAGGTGTAGCGCGACAGGCGCCGGTACGAGTTCACATAGGGCGCGAAGAAGGCGATGGCCGCCGGCAGGTAGGTCTGCAGGCCGCCGATGAAATGGAAGAAGCGGTCGGAGGCTTCGCCGTCGGCGCGGCTGAAGATGTTCTGGTCGTCGGCCAGCCCCACCACGCTCTGGTGGATGTGCATGGCGCTGCCCGGCTGGCCCTGCATGGGCTTGGCCATGAAGGTGGCGTACATCTGGTGGCGGATCGCCACCTCGCGGATGGTGCGCTTGAACAGGAAGACCTGGTCGGCCAGCGGCAACGGGTCGCCGTGGTCCAGGTTGATCTCCATCTGCGCCGTGCCCATCTCGTGGATGAGGGTGTCGAGCTGGATGCCTTCGGCCTCGCACCAGTCGTACATGACGTCGAAGATGTCGTCGTACTCGTTGATGGCGTCCATCGAGAAGCTCTGCATGCCCGCTTCGCTGCGGCGCGTGCGCCCCACCGGGGCCTTGAGCGGAATGTCCTCGTCGGGCTCGACCTGCACCAGGTAGAACTCCATCTCGGGCGCCACGATGGGCTTCCAGCCCTCGTCCTCATACAGCTTGAGCACGCGGCGCAACACGTTGCGCGGCGACAGGTCCACCGCCTTGCCATCGAAAGAGAAGCAGTCGTGGATGATCTGCGCCGTCGGCTCCTTGGCCCAGGGCACCGGGCGCAGCGTGGCCGGGTCGGGGCGCAGCTGCATGTCGGGGTCGGCGACCGAGGTGTAGTCCTTCTCGGGGTAGTCGCCGGTCACGGTCATGGTGAGCACGGCCTCGGGCAGGCGCAGGCCCACGGCCGGGTCGTACTTGTGGCGCGGCACGATCTTGCCGCGCGCCTGACCCGCCATGTCGGGGATCAGGCACTCGACTTCGGTGATGCGGTGCTCGTCGAGCCACTGCTGGATGCGTTGCGGGTCGCTGCTGGGGGTGTCGGCCATGGGGCGTCGCGGGTGAAGAAGAGGAATGGCCGCGACTGTACGCCGGGCCCCGCCCCGCGAGACAGGCCGCTTCTCACGCGCTGAACAGCGCCACGTTGCCGCCGGCGGCGGTGGTGTTGACGCTCAGGGTCTGCTCGGCGCAGAAGCGCGGCAGGTAGTGCGGCCCGCCGGCCTTGGGACCGGTGCCCGACAGGCCTTCGCCGCCGAAGGGCTGCACCCCCACCACCGCCCCGATGGTGTTGCGGTTGACGTAGACATTGCCCACGCGCGCCTGGGCGGCCAGCGCCAGCGCACGGCTGTCGATGCGCGTCTGCAGGCCCAGCGTGAGGCCGTAGCCCAGGGCGTTGACCTGGGCGATCACGGCTTTCGGGTCGCCGCGCCAGCGCAGCACCTGCAGCACCGGGCCGAAGATTTCCTGCGAGGCCTCGGAGACCTCGCGGATCTCGAACAGCTGCGGCGCCACGGTGTGCGTGGCCCCGTCCTCCCCCTCGGGCAGCAGCGCCACGGCCGTGGCGCGCAGGCGCGCCAGGTGCCGCGCCACGCCGGCGAAGGCCTCGGCGTCGATCAGCGGGCCGACGTCGGTGGCCAGATCGGAAGGGTCGCCCACCACCAACGCGTGGGCCGCGTCCCGCACCATCTCGATCACGCCGTCGGCAATGGATTCGTGCACGCACAGCAGACGCAGCGCCGAGCAGCGCTGCCCCGCGCTGCGAAAGGCGCTCTGCACCACGGCGTCGGCCACCTGCTCGGGCAGGGCGCTGCTGTCCACCAGCATGGCGTTCACACCTCCGGTCTCGGCGATCAGGGGCACGATGGGACCGTCCTGGGCCGCGAGCGCGCGCTGGATGGCCTTGGCCACCGGCGTGGAGCCGGTGAAGGCCACGCCGGCCACGGCGGGCTCGGCCACCAAGGCGGCGCCCACGGTGTCGCCCGGCCCGTGCAGCAGCTGCAGCGCCGCGGCCGGCACGCCCGCCGCGTGCAGCAGGCGCACGGCCTCATGGGCGATCGCGGGCGTCTGCTCGGCCGGCTTGGCCAGCACGGTGTTGCCCGTGACCAGCGCGGCCGCCACCTGGCCGGTGAAGATGGCCAGCGGGAAGTTCCAGGGGCTGATGCAGACCCAGGCGCCACGCCCCTGCAGGCGCAGGGTGTTGCGCTCGCCGGTCGGGCCGGGCAGCGCCAGCGGCGCCAGCAGGCGCTCGGCCTCGGCCGCGTAGTAGCGCAGAAAGTCGATCGCCTCGCGCACCTCGGCGATGGCGTCGGGCCAGGTCTTGCGCGCCTCGGCCACCAGCAGGGCGCACAGCGGCGGCAGCCGCGCCTGCATCGCGTCGGCGGCGCGGCGCAGCACGGCGGCGCGCTCGGCCACCGGGCGCTGGTTCCAAGCCTCGAAGGCCTCGACGGCGCGCCGCACGGCCGGCGCGATCTCGTCGGGCCGTGCCTCGGGCACCAGGGGCACGGCCGCCTGGCGCCAGGCGGTGGCCAGCGCCTCGCGGTGCGCGGCCACCGCCGGGTCCAGGCCTTCGCTGTTGGGGCGCGCCGCGCCGTACAGGCGCGTGGGTGGGGCGAAGGCCGGCCCGCCCTCCTCGCCGGCGCAGCGCGCGAAGGGCGACTCGAGCAGCGTGTCCAGCCCCACCGATTCGTCGGCGAGCTGGTGCACGAAGGACGAGTTGGCGCCGTTCTCCAGCAAGCGGCGCACCAGGTAGGCCAACAGGTCGCGGTGCGCGCCCACAGGGGCGTAGACGCGACAGCCCACCGACCCCTCGCGCAGCACCTCTCGGTACACGCCTTCGCCCATGCCGTGCAGGCGCTGCAGCTCGAAACGCGCCGTGCCGCGCCGGCGCGCCATCTGCAGGACGGCGGCGATGGTGCCGGCGTTGTGCGTGGCGAACTGCGGAAAGACCGCATCGGCGGCGTCGAACAGGGCGCTCGCGCAGGCCAGGTAGCTCAGGTCGCTGCGGTGCTTGCGCGTGAACACCGGGTAGCCGGCCAGCCCCAGTTCCTGCGCGCGCTTGATCTCGCTGTCCCAGTAGGCGCCCTTCACCAGCCGGCACATCAGCCGCACGCCGTGGCGCCGCGCGATCGCGGCCACCTCGCCAATGAGTTCGACCGCGCGCGTCTGGTAGGCCTGCAGCGCCAGGCCCAGGCCCTCCCAGCGCGGGCATTCGCGCCCCACGCGAGCGACCAGGGCCTCGAAGACATCGAGCGACAGCTCCAGCCGCTCCACCTCTTCCGCGTCGATGGTGAGGTTGAGCGAGGCCTGCGCGGCGCGTTCGCACAGGGTCCACACGCGCGGCACCAGCTCGCGCA
Organism: Hydrogenophaga sp. 70-12; assembly: GCF_001897365.1. NCBI lineage: Bacteria > Pseudomonadati > Pseudomonadota > Betaproteobacteria > Burkholderiales > Comamonadaceae > Hydrogenophaga > Hydrogenophaga sp. 70-12. The sequence continues at coordinate 10,175 of NZ_MKSS01000144.1, read as the reverse complement.
TCACGCGCTCGTGCTGGGCCGGTTCGTAGCGCGGGTGCAGGGCGCTGAGCTTGATCGACAGGCCGTCGTTGAGCGAGGGGTGGCGCGCGGGGTCGGCGCGGCGCGCGATGGCCTCCAGCGCCTGGCGGTAGCTGTCCAGGTAATCCGCGGCGTCGGCCTCGGTGCGCGCGCCCTCGCCCAGCATGTCGAAGCTGTGGCGCAGCCTGGGCTGGGCACGCTGCCCGGCCTCGGCGCGGCGCAGCGCGTCCTCGATGCCCTCGCCCAGCACGAACTGGCGCCCCAGCAACTGCACCGCGCGCAGCGTGGCCGCCACCACCGAGCGCGCGCCCACGCGCGCTACCAGGCCGGGGGCCTCACCCTCGGCGGACAAGCACCGCTTGCTCAGTGCGATGGCGGCCGAGGACAGCCGCGCCATCGCCGCGTCGGACGCCCCGTCGAAATCCGCCCGGCCCAGTTGGTCGGCGGTGAGCGCGATGGCGGTCTCGGTATCGGGCACGCGCAGCAGGGCTTCGGCCAGGCGCATCAGGGCCTGGCCTTCGTCGCTGCTGATGGGGTATTCGGTGAGCAGGCGCTCCAGGGCCCAGAAGGGAGGGGGGTTCTCGCGCACCGCGCGCACCCAGGGCGCGGCCTGGGCCTTCACCGCGGCCCAGTCGAGCGCGCCGTCCAGCGCGGCCAGGCGGTCGGCGAGCACGCCGGCTTCGGCGCGGTAGGGGTCGGGCAGGCGGTCGGTGTGCGGGAGTGGGGCCTGGGGGATGGGATCGAGCATGGCAATGGTGGTCCGCGAGATAGTGAATTCCCGCATCCTGATCGCCTACTGGATGAATTTTTGTCTATTCTTTGGCCATTCAAAGAGAATAATTCGGCATGCACCCCCCTCCCGAGCTCGACCGCATCGACCTCAAGATCCTGCGCCTGCTGCAGGCCGATGGCCGCCTGCCCAACCTCAAGCTCGCCGAGGCCGTGGGCCTGTCGGCCACGGCCGTGCTGGCGCGCACCCAGCGCCTGCAGCGCGAAGGCGTCATCCAGGGCTATGAGGCACGGCTGGACCCGCACAAGCTCGGGCGCGGCCTGCTGGTCTTCGTGGAGGTGCTGCTGGACCGCACCACGCCCAATGTCTTCGACCAGTTCCGCGCCGCCGTGCAGGTGCACGACGAGATCCTGGAATGCCACATGGTGGCCGGCGGCTTCGACTACCTGCTCAAGACCCGCATGGCCGACATGGCGGCCTACCGCGCCTTCGCCGGCCAGGTGCTGTGGCAGATGCCCGGCGTGCGCGAGACGCGCACCTACGCCGTGATGGAGGAAGTGAAAACCAGCACGCGCCTGCCGCTGTGACACCGCGGGGGATGCGACGGTGAATACCGCGTTGGCAGAGGCTCGACGGGCAGGGCATGACCTCGTCCGCCGCCCGCGGCCAGGGCCACGGGATCGCCGGCGCCCGCGGCGCGATCAGGCCGCGGGCGACGCCACCGGCTTCGGCGCCCGGGCGCCGAACACCGCGCGGCCCACGCGCACCATCGTGGCGCCCGCCGCCACCGCGGCCTCCAGGTCCTCGCTCATGCCCATCGACAGGGTGTCCAGCGCGTGGCCCCGCGCGTGCAGGTCGTCGTAGGCTGCGCGCGCCAGCGCGAACAGCGCGCGCTGCGACTCGAAGTCGGGCGCGGGTTCGGGGATGCACATCAGGCCACGCAGGCGCAGGCGTGGCAGCGCGGCCACCGCCTCGGCCAGCGCGGGCAGCTCGGCCGGCGGCACGCCGGCCTTGTTCGGCCCCCCGTCCACGTTGACCTGCAGGCACACGTTGAGCGGCGGCAACTCGGGCGGGCGCTGCTCGCTCAGGCGCTGCGCGATCTTCAGGCGATCGACCGATTGCACCCAATCGAATTGCGCGGCAACGAGCCGCGTCTTGTTGCTCTGCACCGGCCCAATGCAATGCCATTCGATGGCCGCGCGCGGCAGCGACTCGGCCACCAGCGCGATCTTCTCGACGCCTTCCTGCACATAGTTTTCGCCGAAAGCCGTCTGGCCGGCGGCATGGGCCTGACGGACGGCATCGGGTCCGAAGGTCTTTGAAACCGCGAGCAGCGTAACCTCTGCGCTGCCTCGCGAAGCCCCATCGCAAGCGCGCCACAGGCGCTCCTTCACTTGCTGGAGATTGCCTGCGATCGTCGTCATAATCGTTTGCAACTGCCCCTCATCACACGGAAAAACCCGGGATGGACATCACCCAACTGCTGGCATTCAGCGTCAAGAACAAAGCTTCCGATCTTCATTTGTCCGCCGGGTTGCCGCCCATGATACGGGTGCATGGCGATGTGCGACGCATCAATGTCGACGCGCTGGACCACAAAGCCGTTCATTCGATGGTGTACGACATCATGAACGACAGCCAGCGCAAGCAGTACGAGGAGTTCATGGAATGCGACTTCTCGTTCGAGATCGAAGGCCTGGCGCGCTTTCGCGTCAACGCCTTCAACCAGAACCGCGGCGCCGGCGCCGTGTTCCGCACCATCCCGAGCAAGATCCTCACGCTGGAGCAGCTCAACGCGCCCAAGATCTTCGCCGACCTGGCGCTGCGCCCGCGCGGCCTGGTGCTGGTGACCGGGCCCACGGGCTCGGGCAAGTCGACCACCCTGGCCGGCATGATCAACCACCTCAATGAGACCGAGTACGGCCACATCCTCACGGTGGAAGACCCGGTGGAGTTCGTGCACGAATCCAAGAAGTGCCTGGTCAACCAGCGCGAGGTGGGCCCGCACACCCTGAGCTTCTCCAACGCCCTGCGCTCGGCCCTGCGCGAAGACCCGGACGCCATCCTCGTGGGCGAGATGCGCGACCTGGAGACCATCCGCCTGGCCATGACCGCGGCCGAAACCGGCCACCTGGTGTTCGGCACCCTGCACACCTCCAGCGCCGCCAAGACCATCGACCGCATCATCGACGTCTTCCCCGCCGAAGAAAAAGAGATGGTGCGCTCCATGCTGTCCGAGTCGCTGGTGGCCGTCATTTCGCAGACGCTGTGCAAGCTCAAGGACGGCAGCGGCCGCGTCGCCGCGCACGAGATCATGCTGGGCACCAGCGCCATCCGCAACCTCATCCGCGAGGCCAAGGTGGCACAGATGTATTCGGCCATCCAGACCGGCAACAGCGCGGGCATGCAGACGCTGGACCAGAACCTCACCGATCTGGTGCGCCGCAACATCATCAGCCCGGCCGAGGCGCGCAGCAAGGCCAAGATTCCCGAGAACTTCCCGGGCTGATCCCACACGGGGCAAGGGGCACCAGATGGAACGCGACCAGGCATCCAAATTCATCAACGACCTGCTGCGGCTCATGCTCAGCCGCGGCGGCAGCGACCTGTTCATCACGGCCGACTTCCCGCCCGCGATCAAGGTCGACGGCGCGGTCACCAAGGTCTCGCCTCAGCCGCTGACGGCGGGCCACACGCTGGCGCTGGCGCGCGCCATCATGAACGACAAGCAGGCCGCCGAGTTCGAGCGCACCAAGGAGTGCAACTTCGCGATCTCGCCGCCCGCCATCGGGCGCTTTCGCTGCAATGCCTTCATCCAGCAGGGCAAGGTCGGCCTGGTGCTGCGGACCATTCCCGCCGTGCTGCCCACGATCGACAAGCTGGGCCTGCCGCAGGTGCTCAAAGACGTGGTCATGTCCAAGCGCGGCCTGTGCATCCTGGTGGGGGCCACCGGCTCGGGCAAGTCCACCTCGCTCGCGGCCATGGTCGACTGGCGCAACGAGCACTCCTACGGCCACATCGTCACGGTGGAAGACCCGATCGAGTTCGTGCACCCGCACAAGAACTGCGTCGTGACGCAGCGCGAGGTCGGCCTGGACACCGAGAGCTGGGCGGCGGCGCTCAAGAACACCCTGCGCCAGGCGCCCGACGTGATCCTCATGGGCGAGATCCGCGACCGCGAGACCATGGAGCACGCGATCCAGTTCGCCGAGACCGGCCACCTGTGCCTGGCCACGCTGCACGCCAACAGCGCCAACCAGGCGCTGGACCGCATCATCAACTTCTTCCCCGAAGAGCGCCGCGCCCAGCTGCTGATGGACCTGTCGCTCAACCTGCGCTCGCTGATCTCGCAGCGGCTGGTGCCGCGGCAGGACAACAAGGGCCGCTACGCCGCGGTCGAGATCCTGCTCAACTCGCCCCTCATCTCCGACCTGATCTTCAAGGGCGAAGTGGCCGAGATCAAGGAAGTGATGAAGAAGAGCACCCAGATGGGCATGCAGACCTTCGACCAGGCCCTGTTCGACGCCTTCGAGTCCAACCTCATCACCTACGAGGACGCGCTGCGCAACGCCGACTCGCTCAACGACCTGCGCCTGCAGATCAAGCTCAACAGCCAGCGCGCCAAGACCCTGGACTTGGCGGCCGGCACCGAGCACCTGACCATCGTCTGACCTGGGGTCTGGGTACCATTCCGGGTTGCACCACAGCCAACCCAGGAGACCCGCCTTGAACCCCAAGACCTACGAACCCACTCCCTCGCGCCGCGTCGCCTTCCTCGGACTGGGGGTCATGGGCAGCCCCATGGCAGGCCACCTGAAAGCGGCCGGCCACCAGGTCACCGTCTACAACCGCACCACCGCCAAGGCCGAGGCCTGGGCCCAGCAGCACGGCGGTGCCTTCAAGGCCACGCCGCGCGAAGCCGCGGGGGGCGCCGACATCGTCTTCTGCTGCGTCGGCAACGACGATGACCTTCGCTCGGTGACCCTGGGCGCCGACGGCGCCCTCGCCGGCATGAAGCCCGGCGCCATCCTCGTGGACCACACCACCGCCTCGGCCAACGTGGCGCGCGAGCTGTACGCCGCCGCCAAGGCACTGGGCATCGCCTTCGTGGACGCGCCCGTCTCGGGCGGCCAGGCGGGCGCCGAGAACGGCCTGCTCACCGTCATGTGCGGCGGCGACCAGGCGGCCTTCGATGCGGTCAAGCCGGTGGCCATGGCCTTTTCGCGCGCCTTCACGCTCATGGGCGCGCCGGGCGCGGGCCAGCTCACCAAGATGGTCAACCAGATCTGCATCGCCGGCCTGGTCCAGGGCCTGTCGGAGGCCATCGCCTTCGGCCAGAGGGCCGGGCTGGACATGAACCTCGTGCTCGAGGTCATCGGCAAGGGCGCGGCCCAGAGCTGGCAGATGGACAACCGCGGCAAGACCATGGTGGCCGGCGAGTTCAACTTCGGCTTCGCGGTGGACTGGATGCGCAAGGACCTGGGCCTGGTGCTCGACGAGGCCAAACGCAACGGCGCGCGCCTGCCCGTCACAGCGCTGGTGGACCAGTTCTACGCCGACGTGCAGGCCATGGGCGGCCAGCGCTACGACACGTCCAGCCTGATCAAGCGGCTGAAGTGAGCGGTGTCCGGCCTCAGTCGCCGGACTTGTCCCGTTTTCTGGTGTCGGCGGCGTAGTGGCCCGACTCCGGCGGCAGGCCCTCGGTCTCGACGCGGATGGTGCGCCGGTAGGCCTGCCACTCCTGCGGACTCAGGGCCGGCGCGCCGTCCTCCTGCGCGCCCAGGCCATCCACTTCCTGCGACGAATGCGCGCGCTCGTCGTAGGTCTCGCGCAAGAGCGGCTGCACCTGCAGCAGCGGCACCGTCTTGGGCAGCATGATGTCCACGTCGGTGGCCAGGAGCTGGATGTTCATGAACAGGGGACACGGCCGGTAGCGGTCGGTCTCGATGATCCCCTCGAACGCGGAATAGAGAAAACTGCCGCGCATGTTGCTCGGCGGCCGCACCAGCACACTCCAGCCGGGGGCGGTGCTGCAGAGCAGGCCAGTCCAGACCTGCACCAGGCCGGGCATGGGCAGGCGTGTCAGAAAGGGGGGGGCCAGGTCCAGCAGGTCCTCGGGCGCGTGTTCGTTCCAGTGGTCCGCGAACCCCGGCAACTCGGACCGCACCAGTGGCTGCCACTGGCCGCCACCTTCCCTGACGAAAACGTCGGCGCCGTTCCAGCGGAGGTGGACTTCCTCCGCCGGAAAGGCATACCAACCGAAAGAAGAGGCCACTCGCATGGCCTCGCAATGGCGATAAGCCATCGTGGGCATCAGGCCCAGCGCGGACTTGTCGGCCCGCATGGGCGAGATGGCAGCCGGATAGATGCGGTGGAACTTGATGGTGGGTTGCTGTTGCCTATCCGGCTGCTGGGGCATGGTGCAAAGCCTTCTTTAGAAGATCAGCCCGGCGTTGACGCCTTCTTACTGCGGTTATGCGCTACGACGGCCGGGGTAGTGACCATGCCGCCACCAATAACAGCTCGCCTGCTGGCGACTTGATTCTGAAGCGCAGGTGAATCTGCGCTCAGCATTTTCCTACGCATGTGCGTCATGACGGCCGGGGTGGTGATCATGCCGCCGCCTGTGACGACCTTCTTCATCAATGAACGGTTTTGGCTTGTGCTTTGTGTGATGCTCATCAGATTCTCCTGAAAGTTTCAAAGAAAGGACTAGACTGGCTCGTTCGAGAGCCGGGTCGATCAGACCACCAGGGGGAGTACCGTGCAAACTGCGCTATCTGGCCGCCGCTTGAGCGCCTACGGAGCCACATTGGCCGTTGTGGCGTTCGCCTCCAGCGCACCCGCTGTCACGCGGCTCTCACTCACCCATGACCTGCGACCACTGGACCTCGTTCTGCTGCGCTGCGGCATCGGCGGGCTGGTGTTCCTGCCGTTCCTGCTGCTCCACTGGCGGCGGTTGCCCCGGAGATTGGCGGTGACTGGCTTGGCTCTCGCCTTTTTTCATGGCTGGGGAATGCACCTGACAGCAATCGCAGGCCTTCAGTTCTCTCCCGCCAGCCACGCGTCTGCACTGGGGCCTGGCCTTCTCCCTGTCTGGGTCATGCTGTGGCGCCGCATTGGATACGGTGCAGCACCTGGCCGGCTGCAAACAATGGGCCTGGCGCTGACGACCATTGGTTCGCTCGTGCTCCTCAGCTATTCCTCTTGGTCGTCCATCGACAGCAAGGTGTGGATTGGCGATCTGCTCTTTCTGCTGTCATCGGGGCTGGCGGCGGTCTATCTCGTCTATGTCCAGCAGCACGAAGTGGAACCTGCACAAGCGACCGCGTTGGTGGCGGTTTATTCGGGGGTTGCTGGTGGCTTGTTGTTGTTGGTGTGGCCTGCGCCGTCCACGCTTTGGACGGCGTCAAGCACCGAGGTTCTGGCGCAGGCGGCTTTCCAGGGACTTGGTATGGGGGCAGGCGTCGTCTTCTTGGCCAGCTACGCTACCCGCGAGCTCGGCAGTCAACGTTTTTCTGTCTTCATCGCCGCGATTCCTGTGCTGTCCTTGCTGTTTGCGCGAACGATCGCGGGCGACAGCACCCAAACCCATGAAGTCCTGGCGGCTACCCTGGTCAGCTCAGGCATTTTCATCGCCGGCGTATGGGCCGGCGGCAGCGCGGAGACGCCCGCCTCCCTATCGAGAAATCACCACATTTCGCCGTGAGGTCACGCCATGAATGCTGCAGATGCTGCGACCCTTCACAGTTTCCAGGTCGAGGAACGCCCGCTGATGGCCATGGAGATGGTCGACAACACGCAAGGCGCCTGGGGCGAGGCCGACCCGCTAGTGGACCGACTAAAACGCTGGGCGGGCGATGCGTATTGGCAATTGCTGTCACATCACAAGGGTCACGTGGTCAGGCAAACGAACCATGGACTGATGATGGAATTCGCCGACGCTCGCCATTGCGTGCAAGCTGCCTTTGCGCTGAATCAGTTGGCCGATGCCGTGAACGCGCGAGCCAACGCATCGAAACGACTGCAATTGCGTGCTGGAGCTCATCTGGCCAGCTACGGCCTTGGTCAACGCGAGCCCGTCGATCGGGACGTGCAGCTGACCTCGGAGCTAACGGCATTGGCCGAGCCTGGGGAAATCCTGGTCACCGCGGAATTGCGCGACCGGCTGGCCAACGGCCTCGATGCCGATTTCGAGGATCTGGGCCATTGGGTGGAATCATTTGTTCAACCTGTGCGCCTGTTCCGTGCTCACTCGAGACACGAAGCGCTCCCTGACCGCCTCGCTGCAGTGGACAAGGACCTTCGCCCGACCCTGGCCGTCATTCCCTTTCAGGCCAGCGTGCCAGAAGTCAAGCACTGGATACTCGGCGAACTGATCGCCGACGGCGTGATCGCACGTTTGTCCCACAGCATCGGCTTGCGCGTGATCGCGCGGCAATCCACGTCTGCCTTGCGTGGCAGCGGCGAGCTCGCTGAGATCGAACGACACTTGGGTGCGACCTTCATCTTGTCGGGCAGCTACCGCACTCACAACAGCACACTCGTCGTGACCGCCGAACTTGCTGAAGCACGCAGCCACACCCTGCTATGGACCGGTCAGTTGCAACATGCGCTGAACGACCTGCTGCAAGAACAAAGCGAACTTCTGCACGAGCTGGCGCGCATGGTGGCGCAGGCCCTGGACAAGGCGCAGGTGAACCAGGCCTTGACGCGCCCACTGCCAAGTCTAGACAGCAGCTTTCTGATGCTCGCCGGCATATCGATGGTGCACAGCCATTCCAGCAAGGCCTTCGACCGCGGGCGCGAAGTCTTGAGCGCCTTGACAGAGCGGCATCCCGAACACGCATTGCCCCGCGCATGGTTGGCCATGTGGCATGCCTTGAACGTAGTGAAGGGAACAAGCGGCAATGCGGCTCGTGACATTAAGCTGGCGCGCGAACAGACGCTGTACGCGCAGCAAGCTGAGCCCAACAATGCGATGGCCCTTGCGGTCGAGGGCTACATCCACTGCCAGTTGCTGGGTAATCCTCAGCAGGCGAACAGTTACCTGACGTCGGCCGTCAAGGCCAATCCCAGCGAACCCATGGCTTGGCTGTTCAAGAGCCTTTGTTCGGCCGCTTGGGGATCTAGCTCCTTGTCCGTGACCGAGGCGTATGTCGCACGATCCCTCTCGCCGGTCGACCCCTTGCAATACTTCTTCAACCTGCTCACGGGCAACGCCTTGCTGGCCGACCACCAATTGGAACAGGCGCTCGCCTGTGGCCGCCTATCCCTGAGGGCCAACAAACACCATGTTCCCACGCTGCGATTGCTTCTAACAGCCTACGCGGAGTTGGGGAAAATCGACGAGGGCAAGGCCATCATGGCCCAGTTGCGAGCCGAGGCGCCAGAACTGACCGTCTCGTCGTACGTCTCGATGGGCAGCAACGAAAGCCCACTGCGCCAGCGCATCGCCCATGCCATGCGACAACTGGGACTTCCCGAGACTTGAGTATCCGGCCCCCGTCAACCACGCCCTCTCTTTACAGAACGCTCTCGTTATTGCCCCATCTTGCAAGCTGCCGACGCCCCCGATTCAAACCATCGATTCGTTGAGCACCCGCTATTGGCGATCGACATTTCTGGGCACGACCCGGACGCATCGAGTGGAGAAGAAGTACCCGCAAAGCAGTGGCTTCGATGGATAGGAGATGCAGACCGGCGCGTGTTGTCGCATCACGGCGGTCAGATCGTCAGGAACATAGGCACAGGGCTTTTGATGGCCTTCGAAAATGCTCATCACTGCGTGCAAGCCGCATTTGCACTAAACCAGTTGGCAGATTCCCTGAATGCGCGAGTCGATGAGTCCAGGCATCTGCACTTGCGCACCGTTGCCCATCTGGCCCACCACCTCAGCGATCAGGATGAGCCGCTCGATGGGGACATGCAATCGATCTCGGCACTAACCACCTGGGCCGGACCCGGAGACGTTCTGGTGACTGCCGAACTGCGCGACAGGCTGGCCAACGGTCTCGATGCAGACTTTGAGGACTTGGGGCTGCCGAGCCGCCCACCGCGGCACCGGCGCCCAGTGCACCGAGTTGCGTAATGGCTCGCGCCGCCTCGTCGGGCACGCCTTGTGACTGCAGAAACGCCTGGAGGTGTGGTGCGCCGGCGCTGCTCAATGCCGCCGCGGAAGCGCCTTCGATGCCACCCGCGAGTCCGCCGACCAAGGCGTGTCCTGCCGCCCGGCAAGCCCCGTCGGGCCCCCAGCATTGCGCGGCCTCCTCGTCACCCGCCTTGACGGCGTCTTCGAACTGCCGGTTCGCGTAGTCGCGCCACGCCGGCACGGCCTGCTGCCCAAAGCCCTGGGTGATACCCACCTGCGCATTGACCCCGTCCTTGACCTTCTCCTTGTCAAAGATCGGCGAGATGCCGCTCTGCG
>NZ_MKSS01000143.1:0-2712 GCF_001897365.1 Hydrogenophaga sp. 70-12 | reverse complement strand
GGCAGCCCTTCGCCAGCGCGGGCAAGGGGCCAGCCGTAGAATCCCCGGTTCTCCGCCCGCCACGGATGTCCCGTGCCTCGGGCCGGATTCGCGGTAGCTGCGCATGCCAGCCGTCTCATTCCAGAACGTCTCCAAAACCTACGCCACCTCGCGTGGCGACCTGCACGCCCTGCGCTCGGTCAGTTTCGACATCGAGCCGGGTGAATTCTTCGGTCTGCTCGGCCCCAACGGCGCGGGCAAGACCACGCTCATCAGCATCCTGGCCGGCCTGGCGCGCGCCACGGAGGGCCGCATCACCGTGCACGGCCACGACGTGCAGACCGACTACCAGGCCGCGCGCCGCCAGCTCGGCGTCGTGCCGCAGGAGCTGGTGTTCGATCCCTTCTTCAATGTGCGCGAGGCGCTGCGCATCCAGTCGGGCTATTTCGGCATCCGCCGCAACGACGACTGGATCGACGAGTTGCTCAGTGGCCTCGGACTGGCCGACAAGGCCACGGCCAACATGCGCCAGCTGTCGGGTGGCATGAAGCGGCGCGTGCTGATCGCCCAGGCGCTGGTGCACAAGCCATCCGTCATCGTGCTCGACGAGCCCACCGCCGGTGTGGACGTGGAACTGCGCCAGACGCTGTGGCAGTTCGTCTCGGGCCTGAACAAGCGCCTGGGCAGCACCGTGCTGCTGACCACCCACTACCTGGAAGAGGCCGAGGCCCTGTGCAGTCGCATCGCCATGCTCAAGCTGGGGCAGGTGGTGGCGCTGGAGTCCACCTCGGCCCTGCTGGCGCGCGCGGCGGCCAACGTGCTGCGCTTCAAGACCGACACAGCACTGCCGGCCGACATCGCGGCGCAGGCGCGCATCACCGGCCGCGTGGTGCAACTGCCCGCGCTGGACGCGCGCGCCGTGGAGCATGTGCTGTCGCGCCTGCGCGAGGCCGGCGTCATGCCCGAGGACATCGAGGTGCGCAAGGCCGACCTGGAGGACGTGTTCCTCGATCTCACGGGCAGTGGCGCATCGGCGGTCGCCGCCCATCAGCCGCTGAAGGCATCGGTATGACTGGCTGGCAAACGCTTTTCTACAAAGAGGTGCTGCGCTTCTGGAAGGTCGCCTTCCAGACCGTGGCCGCACCCGTCATCACCGCCTTGCTGTACCTGGCGGTGTTCGCGCACGTGCTCGAGGGCCGGGCCGTGGTTTACGGCGAAGTGAGCTACACCGCCTTCCTGGTGCCGGGCCTGGTGATGATGAGCGTGCTGCAGAACGCCTTCGCCAACAGCAGTTCGTCGCTCATCCAGAGCAAGATCATGGGCAGCCTGGTGTTCCTGCTGCTCACGCCGCTGTCGCACCGCGCCTGGTTCGTGGCCTACGTGGGCTCATCGATGGTGCGTGGCCTCGCCGTGGGCCTGGGCGTGCTGATCGTGGCCTGGTTGTTCGCGCAGCCCGGTTTCGTGGCGCCGCTGTGGATCCTGGTGTTCGGCGTGCTGGGTGCCGCGCTGATGGGCACGCTGGGGCTGATCGCTGGCCTGTGGGCCGAGAAGTTCGACCAGATGGCCGCGTTCCAGAACTTCATCATCATGCCCATGACCTTCCTGTCGGGCGTGTTCTACTCGATTCATTCCCTGCCGGCCTTCTGGCAGAGCGTGAGCCACCTCAATCCCTTCTTCTACATGATCGACGGCTTTCGCTACGGCTTCTTCGGCCGCAGCGACGTCTCGCCCTGGCTGAGCCTGGCGTTGGTGGGCGGTGCCCTGCTGGCGGTCAGTGCCTTGGCCCTGCACCTGCTCAAGACCGGCTACAAGGTCCGCCACTGATCCCATGACCGCCGAACAACTGCAATCCCTCATCGCCGGGGGCCTGGCCTGCCATCACATCGAGGTGACGGGCGACGGCCGCCACTGGTCCGCGGTCATCGTGTCGCCGGCCTTCGAAGGCAAGCGCCTGATCCAGCGCCACCAAGCCGTCTACGCCACGCTGGGCCAGCGCATGCACACCGACGAAGTGCACGCTCTGTCGATGCAGACCCTCACCCCCGCCGAATGGGCGGCCCAACACTGACACCATGGACAAACTGCTGATCCGCGGCGGCCGCAAGCTCAGCGGCGAGGTGCCGATTTCCGGTGCCAAGAACGCCGCGCTGCCCGAGCTGTGCGCCGCCCTGCTCACCGACGAGGCGGTGACGCTGACCAACGTGCCGCGCCTGCGCGACGTGGCCACCATGCGCCAGCTGCTCAACAACATGGGCGTGCGCACCGACACGCTGGGCGAGCGCGGCGGCATCCGGCTGCAGGCGCCGGATGGCCTGAATCCCGAGGCGCCGTACGACCTGGTGAAGACCATGCGCGCCTCGGTGCTGGTGCTGGGGCCGCTGCTGGCGCGCTTCGGGCGCGCGCGCGTGTCGCTGCCTGGCGGCTGCGCCATCGGCTCGCGCCCGGTGGACCAGCACATCAAGGGCATGCAGGCCATGGGCGCGGAGATCGTGGTCGAGCACGGCTACATGGTGGCGCGCCTGCCCCAGGGTCGCGCGCGCCTGCACGGCGCGCGCATCGCCACCGACATGGTCACCGTCACCGGCACCGAGAACTTCCTGATGGCCGCGGCCCTGGCCGAGGGCGAGACCCTGCTGGAGAACGCCGCCCAGGAGCCCGAGGTGACCGACCTCGCCGAGATGCTGATCCGCATGGGCGCGAAGATCGAAGGCCACGGCACCAGCCGCATCCACG
>NZ_MKSS01000142.1:0-2680 GCF_001897365.1 Hydrogenophaga sp. 70-12 | reverse complement strand
GCTCGGTGAACTCGGCGATGCCGGCCTTGCCGCCGAAGCGGCCGATGCCCGAGCCCTTCACGCCGCCAAAGGGCATCTGCGCTTCGTCGTGCACGGTGGGGCCGTTCACGTGGCAGATGCCGCTGTCGATCTTGCGGGCCACGTTGTAGGCGCGCGCAATGTCCTTGCCGAAGACGGATGCACTCAGGCCGTATTCGTTGTCGTTGGCGCAGGCAATGGCCTCTTCCACGCCCTTCACGCGCACGACGCACTTCACCGGTCCAAAGGTTTCTTCGCGGTAGATGCGCATCTCAGGCGTCACGTGGTCGAGCACGGTGGCGGGCATCAGGGTGTCGGTGCTCTTGCCGCCGCAGACCAGCTTGGCGCCCTTGGCCAGGGCGTCGTCGATGAGCTCGTTGCAGAAGTTCACCGTGTTCATGCCGATGACCGAGCCCAGCACCACGGGCTCGGGCTTGCGCGGGTCGCCCACGGGCAGCTGGCTGGCCTTGTCGCCGAAGCGCTTCACGAACTCGTCGGCGATCTTGCTGTCGACGATGAGGCGTTCGGTGCTCATGCAGATCTGGCCGCTGTTGGCGAAGGCACCAAAGGCCGCGCCGTTCACGGCGTCGTCGATGTCGGCGTCGTCCAGGATGACCATGGGCGCCTTGCCACCCAACTCCAGCACCACGGACTTGAGGTACTTGGCGCAGGTCATGGCGATGATCTTGCCGACCTTGGTGGAGCCGGTGAAGTTGACGCGCCGCACCGCCGGGTGGGCCACGATGGCTTCCACCACCGCGCCCGCGTCGGCCGGGGCGTTGGTGATGTAGTTCACCACGCCGGCGGGAAAGCCCGCGTCCTGGAAGGACTCGACGATGAGCTGGTGGGTGCGCGGGCAGTTCTCGCTGCCCTTGAAGACGACGGTGTTGCCGCAGGCCAGGGGCACGCAGATGGCGCGCACGCCCAGGATGATGGGCGCGTTCCAGGGCGCGATGCCGAGCACCACGCCGGCCGGCTGGCGCACGCCCATGGCGAGCGAGCCGGGCACGTCGGAGGGAATCAGCTCGCCCGAGATCTGCGTGGTGAGGCCGGCGGCCTCGCGGATCATGCCGGCCGCGAGCATGCAGTTGAAGCCGGCCCACATGGCGGTGCCGCCGGTTTCGGCGGCCACGGCTTCGATGAACCGGGGCGTCTTGGCTTCCAGCGCGTCGGCGGCTTTCAGCAGCAGGGCGCGGCGTTCGCCGGGGCCGGTTTCGCTCCAGGTCTTGAAGGCCTCGGCGGCGGCTTCGACGGCCATCACCGCGTCGGCCGGGCTGGCGGCGGGCGCGCGCGTGGCCACGCTGCCGTCGAGCGGGTTGCGGCGTTCGAAGGTGGCGCCTTTTTCGGCGGTGACCTTCAGGCCGTTGATGAGCATGGACAGGTCGGACATGGGTTCTCCTTGGGCGTGTGCGGTCGTTTGTGAGTGTGTTCGGGTGCGGTCAGGCAGCGACGGCCTTGCGGCGCTGCACCGCGTCGGCGGCGCTGGCGGTGCCGGTGGCCGGGTCCTTGTCGGCGCCCAGGTAGGCCTCGCGGATGACGGTGGAGCGCGCGAGCAATTTCGCGGGCCCGCTGGCGACGATGGCGCCGCGTTCCAGCACGTAGCCGCGGTCGGCCACGGCCAGGGCCTTCTTCACGTTCTGCTCCACCATCAGCACGGTGGTGCCGGCGTCGGCGATGCGGCGCACGATGCCCAGCAGCTCGTCCACCATCTTGGGCGCCAGGCCCAGCGAGGGCTCGTCGAGCATGAGCAGGCGCGGCGCGCACATCATGGCGCGGGCCACGGCCACCATCTGCTGTTCACCACCGCTCATGGTGCCGGCCAACTGATGGGCGCGTTCGCGCAGTTTCGGGAAGTCCTTGAAGGCCTGGTCCATGCGGCGCGCGCGCTCGGCCTTGGGCACCAGCCAGCCGCCGAGCTCCAGGTTCTCGTTCACGCTCATCTGCGGGAAAAGCTGCCGGCCTTCAGGGACCAACGCAACGCCGGCCTGGACGATCTCGTGCGTCTTCTCGGCCAGTTCCTCGCCGTTCAGCAGCACCGCGCCCTGGCGCGGAATGAGGCCGTTGATGGCCTTGAGCAGCGTGGTCTTGCCGGCGCCGTTGGGGCCCAGCACCACGGTGAGGCCGGGCCTGGCTTCAAGCTTCAGATCGCGCAGCACCAGGAAGGCACCGTAGCCCGCGCTCAGGCCGTCGATCTTGAGGTGGGCCTGGCTCGCGCCGCCCAGGCGGAAGGGGTCTTGGCGGTACCACATCATGCGGCGGCCCCTTCGGCTTCGGCCTCGCCCATCTCGTCGCCCAGGTAGGCCTCGATGACCTCGGGGTTGCGGATGACGGCGCGCGGCACGTCGTCGGCGATCTTGCGGCCCTGGTGCAGCACGATGACGCGCTCCACGTGGCGCAGCAGGGTGCTCACGGCGTGCTCGATCCAGACCACGGTGAGGTCCAGCTCGTCGCGCAGGCGGCGGATCAGGCGGGCCATGTCCTCCACTTCGTTTTCGGTGAGGCCGGCGGCCACTTCGTCCAGCAGCAGCAGCTGGGGCCGCGTGGCCAGGGCCATGCCGATTTCGAGCAGGCGCTGCTGCGAGGGCGTGATGGCGGCGGCGGGCAGCTCGGCCTGCGCGCCCAGGCCGATGAGGCCGAGGATGCTGTCGGCCGTGCGCAGCAC
>NZ_MKSS01000141.1:0-2744 GCF_001897365.1 Hydrogenophaga sp. 70-12 | reverse complement strand
CTGTCCAACGTGCACCCCGTGGCCATCGCGCACGAGCGCGACGAGCGCATCAAGCGCCTGGCCGGCAAGATCGATCGGGTGCTGGTCGACGCGCCGTGCTCCGGCCTGGGCACGCTGCGCCGCAGCCCCGACCTCAAGTGGCGCCAGACCCCCGAGACTGTGGCCGCGCAGGCCGCCACGCAGCGCGCCATCCTGGACAGCGCGGCGCGCCTGCTCAAGCCCGGCGGGCGGCTGGTTTACGCCACCTGCAGCCTGCTGCGCGATGAAAACGAGGCCGTGGCCGAGGCCTTTTCGGCAGCGCACCCCGGCTTCGAGGTTGAACCGGTGGCGCCGTTGCTGGACGCCCTGCGCGTGCCCGACGCCCCGTCCTTGTGCGGCCCGGCCGACGAAGGGCGTTTCCTGCGCCTGTGGCCCCACCGGCACGGCACCGACGGCTTTTTCGCCGCCGTCTGGCGGAAAAAAGCTTGATCGGGGTCAATTGGCCCTGAAGTAACGGGCACTTCCGGCCTTTGCCGGGGACCAATGGCTTGGTCGGGAGACACCCCCCGCCTAAAATCCTGCCTGCGCCGCCCGCCTGCCCCGGGCGCGTGTGAAGGCTTGTCCTCCGTTTCCGGGCAGTCCTGATAGGACTTCGATGACCGCTTCCGACCCTGGTGCCTTTTCCGCGTTGCTCGACGGCGTGGTGAACTTCCTGATCAACGGCGTGACCGGCGCCAGCTGGTGGCAGGTCGTGCTGATCGCGCTGGTGCTGACGCACATCACCATCGCCAGCGTCACGATCTACCTGCACCGCCACTCGGCCCACCGCTCGCTCGATCTGCACCCGATCGCCGCGCACTTCTTCCGCTTCTGGCTCTGGATGACCACCGGCATGGTCACCAAGGAATGGACGGCCATCCACCGCAAGCACCACGCCAAGTGCGAGCAGGAAGGCGACCCCCACAGCCCGCACATCTTCGGCATCAAGAAGGTGTTCTGGGAAGGCGCCGAGCTCTACCGTGCCGAGGCCAAGAACGCCGACACCATGGCGCGCTACGGCCACAACACGCCGAACGACTGGATCGAGCGCAACCTCTACACGCGCTTCTCGGCGCTGGGCGTGAGCCTCATGCTGATCCTCGATGTGGTGCTGTTCGGCGCCCTGGGCCTGATGGTCTGGGCGATCCAGATGGCCTGGATTCCCATCACGGCCGCCGGCATCATCAACGGCATCGGCCACTGGTGGGGCTACCGCAACTTCGAGGCGGTGGACGGCAGCACCAACGTCTCGCCCTGGGGCATCATCATCGGCGGCGAGGAGCTGCACAACAACCACCACACCTACCCCACCTCGGCCAAGCTGTCGGTCAAGCCTTACGAGTTCGACATCGGCTGGATGTACATCAGCATCCTGCAGTCGCTGGGCCTGGCCACGGTCAAGAAGGTGCCGCCCAAGATGGCCTTCGGCGCCGTCAAGCCGGTGGCCGACGAGCAGACGTTGGAGGCCATCATCGCCAATCGCTATGAGGTGATGGCCGGCTACGCGCGCGAATTGCGCGAGGCCTGCAAGGTGGAAATCGCCACGCTCAAGGCCCGCCAGGCCGACGCTTCGGTGCTGACGGCCGCCAAGCGCTGGCTGCACCGCGACGACGACAAGGTGCCCGCCGCTGTCAAGCCGCAGCTGGCCCAGGTTCGCGCCGAGCACCCGGTGCTCGACAAGATGGTGACCATGCGCGAAGAGCTTCGCGCCCTGTGGTCCAGCACCAACGCCACGCGCGAGCAGCTCGCCGCCGACCTGCAGGCCTGGTGCCGCCGCGCGGAAGAGAGCGGCATCGCCGCGCTGCGCGACTTCTCCATCCGCCTGCGCTCGGCCCACGCTTGAGCGGCATGCGCTCACGCCGCTCGGCGGCGTGAGCAGGCAACAAAAAACCCGCTGTTCTCACAGCGGGTTTTTTGTTGGGGAAACGGGCTCTTACTTGAGCTTCGCTTCTTTGTATTCCACGTGCTTGCGGGCCTTCGGGTCGAACTTGATAAAGCCCAGCTTGTCCGGCGTGGTCTTCTTGTTCTTGTCCGTGGTGTAGAAGTGGCCGGTGCCCGCGGAGGACACCAGTTTGATCTTTTCGCGACCGCCTTTGGTTGCCATGGTGATTCTCCTTAAGCCTGGCCGTTGGCGCGCATGTCGGCCAGCACGACGTCGATGCCCTTCTTGTCGATCAGGCGCAGGGCAGCGC
The DNA here is from genome assembly GCF_001897365.1 of Hydrogenophaga sp. 70-12. Taxonomy (NCBI): domain Bacteria; kingdom Pseudomonadati; phylum Pseudomonadota; class Betaproteobacteria; order Burkholderiales; family Comamonadaceae; genus Hydrogenophaga; species Hydrogenophaga sp. 70-12. Next base: position 534 of record NZ_MKSS01000141.1, on the reverse strand, counting down.
CGGAGACGCGCAGGCGCACCCAGCGGTTCTCGCTCTCGACCCAGAAACGGCGGTATTGCAGGTTCGGCAGGAACCGGCGCTTGGTTTTGTTGTTGGCGTGGGAAACGTTGTTCCCGACCTGGGGCTTCTTGCCCGTGACGTCGCAGACGCGTGCCATGAGGACACTCCGATCCATTCACACGGCTGTTCGCGGCGGGCCGCCGGGGGAATTCCCGGCGACTGGCGTCCAGCCTCACCTCGCCAGTTGTGGGTGGCGGTAACCCAAAATCGCGGTTGGCCCGGCGGACGCCGGACTTTCAGCAAAGCCCGCAATTATAGCCATAGCCGGCCCGGGCGGCCGAATAGGACGGGCTGGGGGGCTCAGGCGCCCTGCTGCTCCAGGAAGCGCTGAGCGTCCAGCGCGGCCATGCAGCCCGTGCCAGCGCTGGTGATGGCCTGGCGGTACACATGGTCCTGCACGTCGCCCGCCGCGAAGATGCCGGGCACGCTGGTCATGGTGGCCATGCCGCTGAGCCCCGATTTCGTGACGATGTA
>NZ_MKSS01000140.1:0-23981 GCF_001897365.1 Hydrogenophaga sp. 70-12 | reverse complement strand
TGTGGATGGCGCGCTGTTTGCCATGTGCCTGCTGCTGGCCTGCCGGGCCCTGGGCTGGGGCGCCTGCCCGCTCAACCTGGCGATCGACCACAAGACCGAATCGGCGATCCGCCGCGCGGGCGGCATTCCCGCCGGCGAGCGGCTGATCCTGATGATCGCCTTCGGTGAACCGGCCGCCCCGCAGACCCGCGTGGCCTTCTCGCCGAGAAGGCCTGCCGCGGAAATCGCCACCCTTCACGCCTGAGGAGAGCTTGATGCGCATCACGGCGATCATCCTGACCCACAACGAATCCCTCCACATCGAGCGCGCGATCCGCTCCATCCAGGCCTTCGCGGACCAGATCTTCGTGGTGGACTCCGGCTCCACGGACGGCACCACCGACATCGCCCGGCGCCTGGGCGCGCAGGTCTGCACCCACGCCTTCGTCAACCAGGCCCGGCAGTTCCAATGGGCGCTGGACACGCTCGACATCCGCGGCGACTGGGTGCTGCGCCTGGACGCCGACGAAATCATCGAGCCCGACCTCGCCCGCGAGATCGCCGAGAAGCTGCCCCGGCTGCCGACCGACGTGGTCGGCGTCAACCTCAAGCGCAAGCACATCTTCATGGACCGCTGGGTGCGCCACGGCGGCCGCTACCCGCTGCGGATGCTGCGCCTGTGGCGCCAGGGGCACGGCCGCATCGAGAACCGCTGGATGGACGAGCACATGGTGGTCTGGGGCGGGCGCACGGTCACCTTCGATGGCGGCTTCGCAGACCACAACCTCAAGGACCTGGCCTACTTCATCGACAAACACAACCGGTACGCCACGCGCGAAGCCATCGAGGTGCTCAACCAGCGCCTGGGCCTGTTCGCCCAGGACGGCGCGCTCAACGCCCGCGGCGCCTCGCACCAGGCGGCGTTCAAGCGCTGGGCCAAGGAGCGGATCTACAACCGCATCCCCTTCACCCTCAGCGCCACGCTGTACTTCGTGTGGCGCTATGTCTTCCAGCGCGGCTTCCTGGACGGCCGCAGCGGGCTGGTCTACCACTTCCTGCAGGGCTACTGGTACCGCTTCCTGGTGGGGGCCCGGGTCATGGAACTGCAACAGGCCGTGGCCCACCTGCACGACAAGGCCGCCATCTGCGCCGAGCTGAGCCGGCTGACCGGGCACAAGCTGGTGGCGCAGAGCGACACCAGACCGGACGTGGACGTCGGCGACCAGCGGCTGGCGCCGCGGCATTGACCGGAGGGCATGGCATGCACCTGTTCTCCCTCTCCCCCTGGCGCCTGGGCCTGCTGGCCACCCTGGGCCTGGCGGGGCCCGTCCTGGCCCAGGCCCAGACTCAGGCCAGCGGCGCCCTCATCTGCGAGGACGCCACGCCGCCGCCGGGCGCCCTGCAGGTGGGCGCGGTGCAGGCGCTGTTCCGCGATTGCCCACGCCTCGGCGACGTGGACTTCACCGGCAAGGCCGACGGGCACAAGTACTACAGCGGCGTCTCCTTCGCGCCGCTCAAGGGCCCCAGCCTCTACGGGCCCGCCGACGACGGCGTGGTCCTCAAGCGCGGCGGCCTGCTGGCCACCGCGAAGGCCACCGCGCACCCCGGCCAGTTCCCCCTGCTTCGGGGCGACCGGCCGTTCTACATCGAGGCCCAGGTGGCGATCTCGTCGAACGACCGCGACAACTTTCCCGCCGTCTGGCTCATGCCCATCGAACACAACCCGCGCATGGAAGACGTCTACGAAGGCGATCCCAAGGGCTTCGAGCGCTGGTTCGAGCTGGACATCGACGAAGGCGGCTTCGGCCCCGGCGGGCACCACACGGCCATTTCGTGGTCCGGCATCTACCCCAACTACAAAAAAATCCAGAACCCCAACCCGACCTCCAAAGAACCGCTGGACCGCACCCAGCCGAACGTCTTCGGCGTGTCCTACTCGCCCGACACCCTCAGCGTGCGCTGGTGGCTCAATGGCCGGCCGGTGCTCGAGGCCTCGCACCCCTATGTGCCCGAGATCGCGCGGCGACAGAATTTCTACCTGATCGTCTCGGCGCAAAGCCACAAGAACATCAGCGACTACACCCTGACGTTCATGGGCGTGCGCGCGTTCGCGGGCGAGGCGGCCCGGCCCGCCAGGCCCCCCCAGCCAAGGGGCGCGCCATGAAGCTGCTCGTCTACGGCATCAACTTCGCGCCCGAGCTCACCGGCATCGGCAAGTACACCGGCGAGATGGCGCAGTGGCTGGCCCAGGCCGGGCACGAGGTGCGCGCCATCACCGCCCCGCCGTACTACCCGGCCTGGCGGGTGCAGGAGGGCCACAGCGCCCGCCGCTACCGCCGCGAGCACTGGCAGGGCGTTCGGGTCATCCGCGCGCCGCTGTGGGTGCCGCGCCAGCCAGGCGGCCTGCAGCGCCTGCTGCACCTGGCCAGCTTCGCGCTGAGCAGCCTGCCCGCGCTGTGCGCCCAGTGGCGCTGGAAGCCCGATGTGGTGTGGGTGGTGGAGCCGCCGCTGATGTGCGCGCCCGCCGCGGCGCTGTTCGCCACCCTGCGCGGGGCCAGCGCCTGGCTGCACATCCAGGACCACGAAGTCGACGCCGCTTTCGACCTGGGGCTGGTCAAAGGCCGCGCGCTGCGCGGCGCGGTCCAGCGCGCCGAGCGCTGGCTGATGCGGCGCTTTGACCGTGTCTCCACCCTCTCCGGCCGCATGGTGGAGCGCACCCTCGACAAGGGCGTGGCGCCCGAACGCGTGGTGCACTTCCCCAACTGGGTGGACATCGACGGTATCGCGCCGCTGGCCGCGCCCAGCCCCTACCGGGCCGAGCTGGGCCTGGCGCCGGACGCCGTCGTCGCCCTGTACTCCGGCAACATGGGCAACAAGCAGGGGCTGGAGGTCATCGCCGACGTGGCGCGCCTGCTGCGGGACGAACCCCGCATCCGCTTCGTGCTGGGCGGCAGCGGCTCGGGGCGGGCCGCCCTGCAGGCGCGCTGCGCGGGCCTGCCCAACGTGCGCTTCCTGGACCTGCAGCCGCTGGAGCGGCTGAACGACTGGCTCGGCCTGGCCGACGTGCACCTGCTGCCGCAGCGGGCCGACGCGGCCGACCTGGTGATGCCATCCAAGCTCACCGGCATGCTGGCCAGCGGCCGCGCCGTGCTGGCCACCGCGATGGCCGGCACCGAGCTGTGCCGCGTGGTGACCCACGACGCCGCCTGCGGCCAGGTGGTCCCACCCGAGAACCCGGCCGCCATGGCCGAGGCGCTGCGCGCGCTGGCGGCCGACCCGGCCGGCCGCGCCGCGATGGGCGCCAGCGGCCGCCGCTACGCCGAGGCCGAACTGAGCCGGGACGCCGTCCTGCGCCGGTTCGAGGCGCAGCTGCTGGCCCTGGCGCAGGCGAGCCCGAGCGACACCCGCCGGGCCGCCGTCTGAAGCAGGCCCCACCCGGGCCGGAAAGGAGTTGATCATGCACAACCACCCCTTCGCGAACGCCCGGCCCTGGGCCCTGGCGGGCGCGGCGCTGCTGGCCGTGGCGGCCGCCGTGCCGCTGTGGGCCCAGACGCCGCCCGAGGCCGGCCCCGGGGCCGCGCACGCCGTGCCGGCCAGCGCGCCGCTCGAGGCGCCGGGCACCGCCGCTGGCACCACCGCCGCGCTCAGCGCGGCCCCGGCCGACGGCGTGGACCCGAACTACCGAATCTCGCCCAACGACCTGATGGAGTTCGACGTGTTCGGCGTGCCCGACATGAAACGCGACCTGCGCGTGAACGCCACGGGCGAGGTCTCGCTGCCGCTCATCGGCCAGGTGCCGGTGGCCGGGCTGACCACGCAGGCGGCGGCGCGGCTGATCGCCGACCGCTACCAGGAGAAGTACCTGCAGGACCCGCAGGTGTCGCTCTTCATCAAGGAGTTCACCACGCGCCGCGTGGCCATCGAAGGCGCGGTGCTGCGTCCCGGCGTCTACCCGATCGCGGGCCAGCTCACGCTGCTGCGCGCCCTGGCCTTGTCGGGCGGCTTCGCGCCCTATGCCGACATCAACAAGATCGTCGTCTACCGCAACCAGGCGGGCGGCGCGCGCGAACAGTTCACCTACGACCTCGACAAGGTGCGCGCGGGCCAGGAAAAGGACCCCGACATCCGCTCGGACGACGTCATCGTGGTCCAGCGCAACGCCCGGCGAACGGCCCTGCGGGACTCGCTCTTCAGCGACATCCTGAACACGCTCAACCCATTCAACTGACGGGGAGGGATCCATGGCCATTGAACGACACCCGCTGCCCGCGATGCCCGATCCGAGGGACGCGCTGGCGGTGCAGCGCGAAGCCGCCCTGTCCGAGCTGTTGCTCGCGCGCGGCGAATCCAGCGCCCCGGCGGAAGACCGCATCGACCTCAAGACCCTCTGGCGCGCCCTGGCGCGGCACCGGCGGCTCATCCTGGGCGTGACCGCCCTGTTCACCCTGGCGGCCGGCCTGTACACGCTGCGCATCACGCCACAATACGAGAGCACGGTCATGCTGCAGATCGACCGCGCGGCGCAGAAGGTGGTGGGCTTCAACACCGAGTTCGAGGTCGAGGAGGGCCCGCTGTCCGAGCAGCTGCAGCTGCGCACGCAGGTCGAGCTGCTCAAGAGCCGCAGCCTGGCCGAGCGCGTCATCGACGAGATGGGCCTGTACAAGCCCGGCGCGTCGGCGCCCCCGGCCGCCGCGCCGGGCGAAGGCGATGCCGTGGCCGCGGCGCCCGCCGGGCCGCTCGAACAGGCCACGGCCCTGCTGGGCGGCTGGCTGGCCCGGCTGCATGGCCTGGTGGCCGCCGCGCCACCCGAGCAGAACACGCTCAACCGCGCCAGCGCGCTGGCGCAGTTCCAGCAGTCGCTCGCCGTGGAGCCCATCCGCAACTCGCGCCTGGTGCAGATCAGCGTGCGCAACGCCGACCCGCAACTGGCCGCCGGCATCGCCAACACCACCGCCCGGGCCTTCCTCGCCACGCACATCGAGCGCAAGCTGGAGTCCTCGCTCTACGCGCGCCAGTTCCTGGAGGAGCAGATCCGCCAGACCAAGGCCAAGCTGGAAGAGAGCGAGCGGGTCATCAACACCTACGCCAAGAAGAACCAGATCCTGAACCTGGGCGACAAGGGCAGCGCCGCCACCCAGACCTTCGTGGACTTTTCCGCCGCGCTGGCCAAGGCGGAGCAGGACCGCATCAAGGCCGAGACGCTCTACAACCAGGTCAGGCTCGACCCCGAGAGTGCGCCCCAGGCGGTGGTCAACGAAGCCATCCGCGCCTACAAGGAGCAGCGCGCGCGCCTGGAAGCCGACTACGCCAAGAACCGCTCCGTCTTCAAGCCCGACTACCCGAGCATGGTGCAGGCGCGCGCCCAGATCGCCGAGCTGGACGGGCGCATCAAGACAGAGGTGAACAACATCCTGTCGAGCATCCAGGGGCAGTACCTGGCGGCCAAGAAGGCCGAGGACCAGCTGCGCGCCAAGGTGGCCAGCACCCGCGCGGAGGTGCTGAGCGTGCAGGACCGCAGCGTGGACATGAACCTGCTGAGCCGCGAGCTGGACACGAACCGGCAGGTGTACGACAGCCTGCTGCAGCGCCTGCGGGAGGTGAGCGTGACGGCGGGGCTCACGACCAACAACGTCAGCATCGTCGACCGGGCGGCGGTGCCGCTGTTTCCGGCCTCGCCCAACGTCAAGCTCAACGTCGGCCTGGGCCTGATGGCCGGCCTGTTCCTGGGCCTGCTGCTGGCCCTGCTGCGCGAGCAGATGGACGACTCCGTGAAGAACGCCAACGACATCGAAACGCGCTACCGCCTGCCGCTGCTGGGCCTGATCCCCTTCACGCGCCCGCCGAAAGGCCGCAAGGAGGCGGTGGCGCTGCTGGCCCACCACGAGCCGCGCGGCACCTTCGCCGAGTCCTACCGATCCATGCGCACCGCGCTGCAGTTCAGCACGGCCGATGGCGCCCCCGAGCGCTTCATGGTGACGAGCTGCGGCAAGAACGAGGGCAAGAGCACGACGGCGCTTGCGCTGGCCATCAACTTCGCGCAGATGGGCCAGAAGGTGCTGCTGATCGACGCCGACATGCGCAAGGGCGGCATGCACAGCCTGCTCAAGCTGCCGAACGACAGCGGCCTGTCGAGCTTCCTGAGCGAAGACCTCGACAGCGCGATGCTGATCCGCGAGACGCCGGTGCCCCACATGGGCCTGATCACGGCCGGGCCGGTGCCACCCGATCCGGTGGAGCTGCTGATGGGCCCGCGCCTGGGCCTGCTGCTGGACCAGGCGCGGGCGCTGGGCTACGAACAGATCGTGATCGACGGACCACCGCTGCTGGGCATTTCGGACGCGATCGCGCTGGGCAACCAGGTGCACAACATCGTGCTGGCCGTGCGGGCCGGTGTGACGCGCAAGGAGAGCCTGAAGGACGCGCTGCGCCGCCTGCGCACCGCCGGGCTGCGCCCGATGGGCGTGGTGCTCACGCACGCGCGCAGCGAGCACATCATCGACCGCGCCTACGCGGACTACTACGGCCACGGCCACGCCCCGGGCGAGCGGCGCGCGCCGCGCACCGCCCGGCCGGCCCCCAGCCCGGTGCCGCTGACGGCCCAGCCCCGCATCGAACCCACCATGGGCCCGCATTCGGCATGAGGGCCGTGCAGTGACCGCGCCCGGCCGCCCCGCGCCCGACTGGAACCGCCTGCTGCCCACCCTGCTCGATTTCGAGCGCTCGCCCGGGCGCTACCCGGTGCGGCTGCGCGAGCCGCGTCCCCTGTTCGACGGCGTCGGCAGCGTGATGCTGCTGGCCAGCGGGCGGGCGGTCCAGGGCCTGCCCGCGACCCCCTGGAACGAGGCCGAGCTGCGCCGCGCGGCGCGCTACTTCGTGCGCACCGTGATGCTGCGCCCGGGCGCCGACCCCTTCACCCTGCTGGGCCTGACACCGGACTTCGAGCCGGCGCAGCTGCGTGAGCACTACCGCCTGATGATCCGCCTGACGCACCCGGACTTCATCGCCGCGGGCGGCCACTGGCCCGCCGACGCCGCGACCCGGGTCAACCGGGCCAAGGAGTTGCTCTCATCGCCGCAGCAGCGGGCCCACTTTGCCGCCACGCTGCGCCTGCCGGCCAGCCGGGGGGCGGCGGTGCGCACCAGCGCCTTCCTGCTGGAGGTGCTGGGGGGGCGCTAGCGGGGCCACAGGACCCACAGGCGCAGCGGCTGCTTGAGCGTGGCCGCCTGCCGGTAGGCCTCGTCGTTCCAGCCGCCCCAGCCGGTGAACAGGTCCGCGCGCACCGCGCCCAGGATGGCGCCGCCCGTGTCCTGCGCCAGCACCAGGCGGTTGGCCACCAGGGCGGGGCCCTGCGTGGCCAACCACACCGGCGTGCCGTAGGGAATGCTCTGCGGGTCCACCGCGATCGAGCGCCCCGGCGTCAGCGGCACGCCCTGAGCGCCGCGCGGGCCGAAGCGCGCGTCCAGCGGGCTCAGCGGGTCTTCCTTGAAGAACACCGTGCGCGGGTTGCTCCACAGCATCTCGTTCAGCCGCTCGGGGTTCTGCCGTGCCCAGGCCTTGATGGACTCCCACGAAGCCTCGCGGATCGCGCCCTGGTCGAGCAGCCAGCGCCCCACGCTCTGGTAGGTGTGGCCGTTGTGCGCCGCGAAGGCCAGGCGCACCTGGCGCACGCGGCCATCGGGCTCGGTCAGGTTGACGCGGCCCGTGCCCTGGATCTGCAGGATCAGCGCGTCGATCGGGTCGGCCAGCCAGGCGATGGCGCGCCCGCGCAGCGCCGCCTGCGCCTCGGGCAGGGTGTCGATCTGCTGGCGCGTGTACCAGCGCTGGCCGCTGGCGGTGGCGGGCAGACCGGCGGGCACGCCATACAGCGGCACACGGTGGGTCGCCGTGGGCTCGCGCGTGGCGTCCATGATGGGCTCGTAGTAGCCGGTGAGCAGGCCGTCCGGCTCGCGGCCGTCGGCCTCGAGCACGCGGTAGGGCTGCAGGCGCTCCTGCATCCAGGCCTGCTGGCGCGCGGCGTCGGCGAAGGCCAGCGGCCGCGCCTCGGCGCACACCGCCTCGAAGCCCGGCGCCGGCCGGTCGCAGCCCTGGAGCAGGGCGTTCCAGGCCTCGTGCAGGCCGTCCTGGCCCCAGCCGGGCAGGGCAGTCCAGTCCACCGGCACCCAGCGGCTCTTGCTGTGCTGCTTGGCCGCCGGGCCCATCGCCGCTTGCGGCGCGGGAACTTCCGGCCGCGGTTCGGGCACCACCCGTGGGCCCACGGCGCAGGCCGCGAGGCTGCCTACAATGCCCGCCGCCACGGCCCACCGCGCCAGCCTGTTCATTCCTTCGATTCCGTCCGCCATGACCTTGTTGTTGCTCGAAGCGCTGGGCGCGCTGCTCCTGTTGGTGTTCATCGTGTGGTGGACCATGTTCTCCGGTCGCCGCAAGGGCGAACTGCCCGAGGACGCCGAACGCGACAAGCCGGCCGCCCGGGAACAGGACCCGCCCGGGCGCTGATCGTTCCCGCGTTCGGGCGCCTGTTCATGCATCGCGCAGGCGGTTGGCCAGTTCCACCGCCGACTTCACGCCCATCTTGTCGAACACGCGCGAGCGGTGCACCTCCACCGTTCGCACGCTGATCTGCAGCTGATCGGCCACCAGCTTGTTCGGCAGGCCGGCCACCACCAGGTTCATGACGTCGCGCTCGCGCTCGGTCAGGCTGTCCAGGCGCTGCTGCAGCTCGTGCCGCACGGCGCGCTCGGCCAGCTGCGCGGCCGACTGGCGCAGCGCCTGCTCGACCCGGTCGACCAGGGCGTTGTCGGAGAACGGCTTCTCGCAGAAATCGAAGGCGCCCCGCTTGACCGCCGCCACCGCGGTGGCGACGTCGGCGTGGCCCGACAGGAAGATGATGGGCATGGCCGCCTGCCAGGGCAGCAGGCGCAGCTTCTCGAACAGGGCCAGGCCGCTCATGCCGGGCATGCGCACGTCCAGCAGCACGCAGCAGGGCACGTCGGGCGCCTGGCGCGCGACGGCGGCGCCGGCCAGGAAGTCCTCGGCGCTGTCGAAGCCGTCGCTGATCAGGCGGCGCGTGCGCAGCAGCCAGGCCAGCGCCTCGCGCACGCCGGCGTCGTCGTCCACCAGGTAGATCTTCGCGTCGGGGAATTCGGTCATGGGCGGATGATAGGAGCGCGGCCCGCCCGGCCCTTCAGGCGGCGTGGGCCTCCAGCGGCTGCGCCGCGTGCGCCTCGGCCACGGGCAGCGTGAAGGAAAAGCGCGTGCCGCGCGGCAAGGCCGGCTCGAAGTGCAGGGCGCCGCCGTGCTGCTCCACCACGGTGCGGCACAGGCTCAGGCCCAGGCCCATGCCCTCGGCCTTGGTGGTGAAGAAGGGCGTGAACAGACGCTGGGCCACCTCGGGCGGCAGGCCCTGGCCGTGGTCGATCACGTCCACGCGCACCCAGCGCGCGCAGCGCCCCGTGCCCGGCTCGTGGGCCTCGCCCATCACCGGCGCGATGGCGATGCGCAGCACGCGCAGGCCGCTGGCCGTGCCCGGGTCGCCCAGCGGCATGGCCTGCATGCCGTTGCGCGCGAGGTTGAGCAGCACCTGCTCGACCATGGTGCGGTCGCACCACACGCGCGGCGTGCCGGGCGCGATCTCCACCTGCAGCCGGATGCCGCGCTTCTTGGCCTGCAGCGTCAGCAGCGTGGAGATGCCCTCGATCAGCAGATGCGGCTCCACCGCCTCGCGCACCTGGTCGCGGCGGCGCACGAAGTCGGCCACGCCGCGGATCACGCGGCCCGCGCGCTCGGCCTGCTCGGCGATGCGCCGGATGGCGCGCTCGATGTCGTCGCCCACCGGGTCCTCGCCCCGGTCCGGCCCCTGCTGCAGCAGGTTGAGCGTGCCGCTGGCGTAGCTGGCGATGGCGGCCAGCGGCTGGTTGAGTTCGTGGCTGATGAGCGAGGCCATCTCGCCCACCGTGGCCAGGCGCGCCGTGGCCTGCAGCTTGTCCTGCGAAGCGCGGTTGAGCTCCTCGATGCGGCGCTGCTCGGTGAGGTCGATGATGGCGCTCATGTAGCCGGTCTGCACGCCCTGCGCGTCGATCAGCGGGGCCTCGATGATGAGCACCGGAAAACGCGTGCCGTCGCTGCGCCGGAACACCGATTCGTAGCCTTCGCGCGGCAGCGTCTGCCCGGCCAGGCGCACGGCCTGGCGCTGCTGGTACTCGTCCACCAGCTCGGGCGGCCACCAGGGCGCGGGCAGGCCGCTGCCCACGAGCTGCTCGGCGCTCAGGCCCACCATCTGGCAGAAGGCCGGGTTCACGTAGGTGATGCGCCCGCTCATGTCGCGCGCCCGCAGGCCGGTGACCAGCGAGTCCTCCATGGCCTTGCGAAAGGCCAGGGCGTCGGCCGCGCGCTGCTCGGCGCGCTGGCGCCGGCGCATGTCGCGCGCCAGCAGGGCCAACACGGCCAGCAGCGCCAGCGACAGCGCGCCCACCACGCCGGTGAGTACGTTGGGGAACAGGCCGAGCGCGCGGCGCGGGCTCTCCAGCTGCAGCAGCAGGGTGTGGCCGGGCAAGTCGAGCAGGGCGTGGGCGCTGAGGGTGCGCCGCTGCAACGGCACCACGCTGTGCACGGCCAGCCGCGCGCCGTCGCTCTCCACGAAGCTCAGGCCGCGCCCGCGCAGCGTGGCCGCGTCGGTCAGCTCGGCCAGCATGGCGGGCAGCGAATAGGTGGCGATGAGAAAGCCGCGCGACTCGCCGGCCTCGCTCAGGGGCAGGCACAGCTCCATCACCTCCAGGCCGCGGCCGTCGCGCTTGGGCCAGAAGTAGCTGGCGGAATAGGCAGGCCCCGACAGGCGCAGGGCGGCGTCGCAGGCCTGGCGCACCTCGGGCAGGGCCTGGCTGCGCGGCAGCAGGTCGAACACGTCGGGCCGGTAGGGCGACAGGCGCTGCGCCAGCACCTGCATGGCCGGATCGCGCCACTCCAGCCGCACGAGCTCGCGCCGCTGCGCCAGCAGCTCGGCGGCGGGCGGGTCCCAGCCCGTGGGCGTGGGCGAGAAGGCGTTGAGCGACTGCAGGGTCTGCACGTTGCGCAGCAGCGCGCTGCGGATCTCGCCGACCACGGTGGTGGCGTCCTGGTCGAGCGCGGCCTGGTCGCGGCCCACCTCGTACTCCGCCGCCAGGAACACCAGCACCGCGAGCAGCGCGGCCACCAGCAGCAGCAGGGCGCCCCACAGCGGCCAGCGATGGGATTTCACGAAGCCACCCCCCTGGTGTTTGCGCGATACCACCGACAGTCCGTCGCGGTGGCTGGCGGTGTCGGGGCTGTGTCCCAGGCCCTGGGCACGCCCACCCAGCCACGAGCGCAATGTCTCAACACCACACGAGCCCCACGGCCAACGAGAACACTCAGCAGAGCACGCGGTGTTCCAGGCAGGGCAGCTGCTCGCGCACCTGGCGGATGCGCGCCATGTCGATGTCGGCCAGCGCCAGCCCCGGGCCCTCGGCGTGCAGGGCCATCACCTGGCCCCAGGGGTCGATCACCATGCTGTGGCCCCAGGTGCGGCGGCCGTTCTCGTGCACCCCGCCTTGCGCGCTGGCGATCACGAAGGCCTGGTTCTCGATCGCGCGGGCGCGCAGCAGCACCTCCCAGTGGGCCGAGCCGGTGGTGTAGGTGAAGGCGGCCGGCACCAGCAGCACCTCGGCCGCCAGCAGGCGGTACAGCTCGGCGAAGCGCAGGTCGTAGCACACGCTCTGGCCGATGCGCCAGTTCTCGCCGTCGCGCGCGCGCAGCTCGAAGTGGGTGGGTGTGTCGCCGGCCTGCAGCACCGCCGCCTCGTCGTAGCGCTCGCGGCCGTTGTCGTAGCGGAACAGGTGGATCTTGTCGTAGCGGCTCAGGCGGTGGCCCTTGGCGTCGAAGCTGAGCGAGGCGTTGGCGGCGTGCGACGGGTCGCTGGTGGCCATGGGCAGGGTGCCGCCGACGATGCACATCCCGAGGTCGCGCGCGGCGTCGGCCAGGAAGTCCTGCACGCGGCCCAGGCCCTCGTTCTCGGCGATGAGCAGCTTGTCCTCGTCCTTGGCGCCCATGAAGCAGAAGTACTCGGGCAGCACCGCGAGCTCGGCCCCGCAGGCGGCGGCCTGGCGCAGCAGGCGCAGGGCTTCGCTGAGGTTGGCGTCCAGGCTGATGCCCGAGACCATCTGGATGGCGGCGACTTTCATGCGGTCAATCCTCCGGCGGAAGGGGGCGTGCCAGCGCCCTGGTGGGGGGGAGCCGGCGAGCTTACTGCAGCGGGGGACTGGGCGTGGGCGCTGGGGTCGGGCGCGCCAGCTTCTCCACCTGCGGGTCGGCCCAGCCACCGCTGACGCGAAATTCCTGCGTGGCCGCGCTCTGCAGCGGCTGGCGCAGCAGGAACTGCGCGAGGAAGCTGCCCAGGCCCACCGCCGGGTTGATGGCGGTGGCGATGAGCGAGGCCGTGCCGGCATTGAGCTCGGGCACCACCACTACCTTCAGGTCCTGCGTCTCGCGCGCGAGGTCGGCCGAGCCTTCCATCAGCACCGCCGCGTTCACGCCCTTCATCTGCAGGTTGTTGGTGTGGATGACGCCCTGGTCGATGCGCGCATCGCCGCGCACGAAGTCGAAGGCGAAGCCCTCGGAGAAGACGTCGCGGAAGTCCAGCACCAGGCGGCGCGGCAAGGCCTGCAGGCTGAGCACGCCGAGCAGGCGGCCCGCGCCCGGGTCGGCCTTGAGGAACTGGCCGCGCTCCACGTCCAGGCGCAGCGTGCCCGCCAGCGTGCCGAGGTCGAGGTCGAAGGGCGTGCCGATCCAGCCGACGCGCCCCTCCAGCCGGCCCTTGCCGCCGCGCACCAGGCCGTCCTTGCCGAAACGGCGCAGCAGCGCGCCGCTGTCGTCCACGTCGAGGCGGAACTGCAGCGCGGTGCGGCGCGCGCCGCCCTCGCCGCCGCCCAGCGGCGCCCAGTTGCCGGAGGCGCTCAGGCGCGCTTCGGGCAGGGTGGCGCGCAGCGCGTTGAGCCGCCATTCGCCCACGCGCGTGGGCCCGCCGCGGTTGACGGCCTCGATCTCCACCCGGCCGAGCGAGCGCCCGCCCCACTGCAGGTCGTCCACCGCCACGTCCAGCGCGGGCACGCTGCTGGGCTGCTGCAGCAGGGCGTCGGCCTCGCTCGGTGCGGCGGGCGAGAGCGTGAGGCGCGCCAGGCGCGCGTAGAGGCTGCCGGCGCCGGCCGGGCCCGCGGGGCGGAATTCCACGTAGCCGTTGAGCTCGTTCGCGTCGACGTTGGCGCGCCAGACCGCGCCCTCGCGCGAGGCGCCGACCACCACGCGGTGGAAGCGCCGCCCGCCGGTGAGCACCGCGTCGGCGCGCAGCGAGACGGCCTGCGGCACGGCCTCGCCCGCGCTGGCCAGGGCGTCGGTGCCGCTGCTGCGCAGCAGGGCCTGCCAGGCGTCCAGGTCGAGTTCGCCCACGCGCACCTGCGCGTGCAGGCCCTGCGGCGGCAGGGCCAGGCGCTCGCCGGCCGGCAGGCCCACGGCCAGGGTGCCGCGCAACAGCCGCGCGCCGTCGCCGCGCAACTCGCGCTCGGCGAGCAGGTCCACCAGCGGCTGCGCGGCCGGGCCGAGCTGCAGGCTGAGGCGGTCGCTGCTGGCCTGGTCGTTGTGCTGGGCCAGCACGCTGGTCTCCACGCGCAGCGGCCAGACCGCCTCGGCGGGTTTGGCCAGCGGCGCCGGCAGGTTCAGCGCCAGGCCCTGCAGGTTGCTGTCGAGGCGCAGTTCGGGCGCGCCGCCGCGAAAGGCCAGCGTGGCGGTGTAGCGCGCGCTGCCGCTGGCGTGCGCGGCCAGGGCCGACGGGCCCAGCCCGCTCTCGCGCAGGCCGGCCGCGCTGGCGCTGCCGCTGCCGCGGAACTGCGCCACGGCGCGGCCCTGGGCGTCGGGGCGCAGGCTGCCGTCGAAGCTGAGTTCGCCGCCCAGGACCTGGCTGCGCGCGCCGCTGAAGGCGAACCCCTGGTGCGTGAAGCTGAGCGTGCCGCGCGTGCGAGCCAGCAGCGGTGCGCCGGGCGCCAGGCGCAGGTCGGTGCCGTCGAGCTTGACGCTGCCGCTGACCGTGCTGTCCTTCAGGTGCCTGAGCGGCAGCTCGATCTGCACCGTGGCCTCGCCTGGCCCGCTGGCGCTGGCGGTGGCCAGCGCCCCCTGGGTGAGCGCGTTCACCGGGGAGCGCTGCGCGAAACCCAGCAGCTCGGCGGCCGGGCCCTGGCCATGGGCGCGCACGCGCACCCGCGTGTCGTGCGCCATGTCCTCGATGTCCACGCCGCCCTGGTCCAGCGCGACGCCCGGCGCGCCGTCCAGGCGGCCGCGGATGTCGCTGATGTGGATGTTGCCGCGGTCCAGCACGAAGCGCGCACTGGCCTGGCGCACGCCGGGCCAGCGCGCCTCGCCCGGTGGCTGCAGGGCGGCCGGCAGGTAATCGAAGTCCACGCCCTCCAGCGCCGCCTCGATGCGGAAGGTGCCAGGGCTGTGCCGCGCCTCGTCGAAGGGGATGTCGTCCACCAGGCCCTGGATGCGGAAGCCCACCTGGCGCGCGCCGCCGGCCCGCGCGGCCTCGCGCACATAGTGGCGTGCGTCTTCGGGCACGGACAGCGGCAGGTAGCGGTGCACGGCGGTGCCATCGGCGCGCGTGAGTTGGGCGCTCAGGTCGAGCACGCCGGGCAGGCGCGGCTGCGCGGGCTGGGCCGCCGGGTCGCCGGTGTGCCAGCGCGCGCGCACCGTGCCCTCGGCGTGCGCATTGGCCAGCGAGGCCTGGTCGAGCTCGACGTTGAGGCTGTCGCCTTTGATCTGCCAGCGCACGCGGCCGTCGAAGCGGTCGAGCGCGACCCGCGGGTCCTCGAACACATCGGGCAGCAGGAAGGCCCCCTGGCGCACGGCCACCGTGGCCTGGCCGCCGTTCTGGTCGAGGTCGAAGTCGATGTCGGCACCCTCCACGCCGGGCCGCCCGGGCAGGGGGAAGCGGCCGCTGCGCGAGCGGCGGCCGCTGGGCTCGCCGGCCAGGGCCAGCGCGCTCACGCGGCCCTTGGCGCGCGCCACCACGTGGTCGGCCATGGGGCCGCTGCCGCGCGCCTGCCAGACCAGATCCAGGGTGTCCACCCGCCCGCGCGGCTGCAGGCGCGCAAGCCAGCCGCGCGCGTGCGCCGGCAGCGGCAGCCGCTCGGCGATGGCCGCCACGGTCTGCAGGTCCACGGCCTGCGCTTGCACGGCGGTGCGCGCCCCCTGGCGTTCGCGCGCCAGGGTGTGCTCCAGGCGCACGCGGGCGCCGCTCCAGACCAGGCCCTCGCGCGTGATGAAAGCCAGGTCGTCGAAACCCAGGGCCATGCCGCGCTCGGACCACTGCGCCTCCAGGCGGCCGCGCGCCTGCGACAGCGCCAGGTCGGGCAGATCGGGCGCGAGCTGCAGGTCCAGGCCGTCGAGCGCCAGGTCCAGCGTCAGGCCCTGCACCTGGCCCTGTTGCACCCGCGCCCAGGCGCGCAGCGCGCCCTCGCCGCTGCGCACGCTCACGCCCCAATCGCTCAGGTCGGCGTGGGCGCGCAGGCGCGAGATGTCGGCGCGCGCGAACTCGGCGTAGAGCTCGCCGCTCCAGTCGTCCCAGGGCGCCTGGCCGGCCGGCCGCTCCAGCGGCAGGCGCAGCAGGGGTTCGCGCAGGCGCGCGCGCAGGCTGAAGCGCTCGCCCCATTCGGGCTCGGGCGTGGCGTCCAGGCGCAGCTCGTGGGCGCGCGTGCCGTTGCGCGCCACGAAGTCGAGGTCGCGCAACAACACCGGCGGCTGCTGGCGTTGCTCGTCGATCCAGCGCACGGTGCCGCCACGCACCACGAATTCGGTCTGCTCGAAGAACCAGTCGGCGGCGGCGTGGTCGCCGCCGCCCTGGCCCGAGACGTCGATGCCCGCGATCTCGAGGCGGCCATCGGCGCGCCGGCGCACGTCCAGGCTGGGCTGGGTGATCAACAGTTGTTCAAAGCCGCCGTTCCAGAGCGAGCGCACCGACACCGCCCCGCGCACCAGCGGCAGCTCCAGGGCGCTGCGGCCGCTGGCGTCGTGCAGGCGCACGTCGAGCAGTTCGAAGGAGGGCACCAGCGGCGGCAGCACCCCGGCCAGCTTCGGGGCCTCGACGGCGCGGATGGCGCCGATGCTCACGGGTATCCCGACCGCCTGTGTGGCCCAGCGTTCCAGGTCGGGGCGCCAGGTTTCGATCCTTGGCACAATCCACGCCTGCAAAACGAGCCAGGACAGGATGAACACGCCCCACAGGCCCGCCAGCAGCCACAGCAGCACGCGCATCGCGCGCGCCCACAGCCGCAGCCCTCGGCCGGCCGGAGCGTCGCCTTTGGCGCGCGAAGCGCTGGCGTCAAGAGATCGGTTCATGTCCACCGCAAATTATGAGGGTGCGCCTCTGGGCAGGTTCCAGTTGCGTTGAACACCGCTTGTCAACGATTGTGAACACCGTCGACGCCCAGACCCCGGCCACCCGCCAGGCCGACCACTCCCGATTCGTCCAGCGCGTGCGCCGCCGCTACGCCGCCGAGCTGGCCTGCCTGCCGCCCGGCGCGCCCGACAAGGCCGCCATGCGCGCCTGCCTGGACGCCCTCATGGCCCGCGGCCTGGCCCTGCCCGCCGCCCTGCGCGTGCTGCGCCAGCTGGTGCTGGAGCGCCTGGTGGTGATGGACTGCGAGGCCGGCGCTTCGCTGGAGGCGGTCACCGGCCCGGTCACCTGGCTGGCCGAGTTCGCGCTCGACCAGGCCTGCGCCCTGGCCTTCCAGGAACTCGACGCCCTGCACGGCGCGCCACTGTGCGCCAACGGCGCGCGCGCCCAGCTCTGGGTGATCGGCATGGGCAAGCTCGGCGCGCGCGAGCTCAACGTGTCCAGCGACATCGACCTGATCTACGTCTACGACCAGGACGGCGAGACCGCGGGCAACGCCGACGGACGCAACCGCATCAGCCACCACGAGTACTTCGCCAAGGCGGTGAAGCACCTCTACAGCACCGTGGGCGAGACCACCGAGCACGGCAACGTGTTCCGCGTCGATCTGGCGCTGCGGCCGAACGGCAACTCCGGCCCCAGCGCCGTTTCGCTGGGCGCGCTGGAGGAGTACTTCCTGGTGCAAGGCCGCGAATGGGAGCGCTTCGCCTGGCTCAAGAGCCGCGTGATCGCGCCGGCCACGGCCTTGGCCGATGCCGCCGGCATGGCCGCGCTGCGCGGCACCGTGCTGCCCTTCGTGTTCCGCCGCTACCTCGACTACGGCGTGTTCGAGTCGCTGCGCGTGCTGCACCGCCAGATCCGCGAGCACGCGGCGCGCCGCGCCGCCGGCAACCCCGGCCGCGCCAACGACGTCAAGCTCTCGCGCGGCGGCATCCGTGAGATCGAGTTCACCGTGCAGCTGCTGCAGGTGGTGCGCGGCGGCCAGTTCCCCGAGCTGCGCACGCGCCCCACGCTGGGCGCGCTGCAGCGCGTGGCCAAGGCCGGCCTGATGCCGCCCGAGAAGGCCCAGGCGCTGGCCGAGGCCTACGTCTTCCTGCGCCGGGTGGAGCACCGCATCCAGTACCTGGACGACCAGCAGACCCATGTGCTGCCCGAGCGCGACGACGACCTGGCCTGGATCGCCGCCACCCTGGGCTTTGCCAACACCTGCGCCTTCCTGCACGCGCTGGACGCGCACCGCGAGCTGGTGGCCGAGGAATTCGACACCCTGCTCGGCGGCAGCGGCCAGGGCACATGCAAAGGCAAGGGCTGCAACGGCGGCGCCCCGCGCCCCGCCGACGACGACCTGTCCGCCACCCTGCCGCAGCTGCCCGCCGCGCTGGCCGAGCGCGTGCAGCGCTGGGCCGAGCACCCGCGCGTGCTGGCCCTGCGCGAGGACACCCGCGCGCGGCTGGTGCGCCTGGTGCAGCGCACCGGCTCCTGGATCGAGGAAGGCCGTGTGGGCGAAACCGCCGCGCTGCGCATGATCGATTGGATCGAATCGCTGCTGCGCCGCGAAAGCTACCTCGCGCTGCTGCAGGAGCGGCCCTCGGTGCACGAGCGCCTGCTGCGCCTGCTGGGCGCGGCCAAGTGGCCGGCGCGCTACCTCATCCAGCACCCGGGCGTGATCGACGAACTGGCGAGCCGGCAGTTGCTGGCCGAGCGCTTCGACGCCGAGGCCTTCGAGGCCGAATGCGAGGCGCGCCTGGCCTCGCTGCGCGTGACCGGCGAAGACGACGAGGAAACCCTGCTCAACCTGCTGCGCCGCGCCCACCACGCCGAGACCTTCCGCACCCTGGCGCGCGACGTGGAAGGCGTGCTGACCGTGGAGCAGGTGGCCGACGACCTCTCGGCCCTGGCCGACGCCGTGCTGCGCCTGACGGCGCGCTGGTGCTGGGCGCGGCTGAAGACCCGCCACCGCGAGGTGCCGGCCTTCGCCATCATTGGCTACGGCAAGCTGGGCGGCAAGGAGCTGGGCTACGGCAGCGACCTCGACATCGTCTTCGTCTACGAGGACGAGCACGAGAACGCGGCCGAGATCTACGCCGCCTTCGTGCGCAAGATGATCAACTGGCTGCAGGTGAAGACCGGCGAGGGCGACCTGTTCGAGATCGACACCGCGCTGCGGCCCAACGGCAACTCGGGCCTGCTGGTCACCCGCTTCGAAGCCTACGAGAACTACCAGACCCGGCGCGGCAGCAACACCGCCTGGACCTGGGAGCACCAGGCCATGACGCGCGCGCGCTTCGTGCTCGGCAGCGCCGGCCTGGCGGGCCGTTTCGACGCCGTGCGCGAGGCCGTCATCACCGCGCCGCGCGACGAGGCCGCGCTGCGCACCGAGATCGTGGCCATGCGCGACAAGCTGCGCGCCGCGCACGCGGTGCGCGCGGGCCGCTTCGACGTCAAGCACAGCGCCGGCGGCATGGTCGACGTGGAGTTCGTGGTGCAGTACCTGGTGCTGCTGCACTCGAACGCGCACCCCGAGCTGCGCGCCAACACCGGCAACATCAACCTGCTGCAACGCGCCGAGGCGGCGGGCCTGCTGCCCGCGGGCATGGGCCAGGCCGCCGCGCTGGCCTACCGCCGGCTGCGCCAGGTGCAACATCGCGCGCGGCTGGACGAAACCTCCACCCAGGTCGACCCGGCCGAGCTGGCGACCGAGGCCGAGGCCGTGCGCGCGCTGTGGCGGCAGGTGCTGGGCCCCGCCGCCTGAACCGCCCATGAGGGGCTCGCGCAGCTGGCTCGCGCTGTGCACCCTGCACGGCGTGGCCAGCCTGGTGCTATGGGCCTCGCCAGCGGCGCTGGCGCAGGCCCTGGTGTGGCGCTCGGCCGACTGGGCGCAGCGGCCCTGGACGCCGTGGACCAGCGCCTGGGTGCACCTGAACGCGCCCCACCTGGTGGGCAACCTGCTCGCGCTGGGCGTGCTGGCCGCCATCGGCTGGCGGCTGCGGCCCTCGCGCGCGGCCACGCTGGCCTGGGCGCTGAGCTGGCCGCTGCTGCAGCTGAGCCTGCTGCTGTGGCCGCTGATCGGCTATGCGGTGGGGCTGTCGGGCGTGCTGCACGCCGGCGTGGCGGTGCTGGCCGTGTGCCTGCTGCTGGACGGCCCGAAGGCCTCGCGCCCCTGGGGCCTGCTGCTGGCCAGCGGCCTGCTGTTCAAGCTCTGGCTGGAGCGGGGCTGGTCCGGTCCGGTGGTGTGGGACCCAGGTGGCCAGATGTCGGTGGTGCGCGCCGCCCACCTGGGCGGCGCCGCCTGGGGCGCGCTGCTCGGCGCGCTGGGCGCGGGCTGGGACCGCTGGCGCGCGCGCCGCGCGAGCGGCTGAACCGCGCTCAGGCCGCGGCCGGCGCGGTGCCCAGCGACTTGCGGAAGCGGTTGAGTTCCTGCACGGACTTGAAGCTGCCGTCCATGAGCAGGCTCAGGTTGTGCAGGATGCGGTCGACCACCTTGCTTTCCCACACGGCGTCGAAGTTGATCTGCTGGTCCAGCCAGTGCTCCAGCCACTCGGGGTTGGGCAGGCGGCTCTGGATGGTGTCGTTCGGGAACAGCGCCTTGTTCACGTGCAGGTTGGTGGGGTGCAGGGCCTGCGCGGTGCGCCGCGCGCTGGCCATCAGCACGCCCACCTTGGCGAAGGCGGCCCGGGCCTCGTTGCCGAACTTGCCGATGGCGCGCTTCATGTAGCGCAGGTAGGCGCCGCCGTGGCGCGCCTCGTCCTGGCTTAGCGTGGTGTAGATGTGCTTGATGACCGGCTCGCTGTGCCACTCGGCCGCGCGGCGGTACCAGTGGTTCAGGCGGATCTCGCCGCAGAAGTGCAGCATGAGCGTCTCCAGCGCGGGCGCGGGGTCGAACTCGAAGCGGATGTCGTGCAGTTCCTGCTCGGTGGGCACCAGGTCGGGGCGGAAGCGGCGCAGGTACTCCATCAGCACCAGCGAGTGTTTCTGTTCCTCGAAGAACCAGATCGACATGAAGGCCGAGAAGTCGGAGTCGTCGCGGTTGTCGCGCAGGAACATCTCGGTGGCCGGCAGCGCCGCCCACTCGGTGATGGCGTTCATCTTGATCGTCTGGGCCTGCTCGTCGCTGAGCCGGCTGGCGTCGAACTGCGCCCAGGGAATGTCCTTGTCCATGTCCCAGCGGACGGATTCCAGTTGTTTGAACAGTTCGGGATACAGCATGGTCATCTCTCTGGGTCTGGGCAAAAAACGCGCGACATTGTAGGCGGGGGGTATAACGGGCACCCGGATTGCCCTATGCCTCGCACAGAAACGGTTTCCTGTTCCCCGCGGAACTTCCCCCGCCGCCGCCCGCTCCAACCCGCCGTGTCGGGGAGGGAGACATCCACCGACCACCGTTTTCCGCTGCGAAGCCTTCCAGCCCCACCGGGGCCGGATGCAATCCCGGGGCGCTTCTCCTCCTCCTCCCTCCCTCCCTCGTTCGCGCCGGGGCGCTTCGCAGCTTCTTGTCCACCCCATCGCCGGCCGCGGCCGGCGGTGCCGGCACGGGCCCCTCGCCTGACTGGAGCCCGCGCGCCATGAGCCCTCACCGCCGACCCCAGATCCGCGTGGCCGTGGTCGGCGGCGGCGTGGCCGGGCTGGCCGCCGCCCACACCCTGCAAGGACTGGCCGAGGTCAGCCTGTTCGAAGCCGCCGGGCGCTTCGGCGGCGACGCCCACACCCTGGACGTCACGCTGCCCGGGGCCAGCGGCGCGCCCGTGACCTTCACCGTGGACACCGGCGTGCTGGTGTTCAACGAACACACCAGCCCCAACCTGCTGGCGCTGCTGGCCCGGCAGGACCTCGCCCCGACCGAGGCGGACGCCTCCTTCTTCGTGCGGGGCGGCGCGCTGGCCTGGGGCGGCCCCGACCTGGGCCGCGCGCTCTCGCCACGCCGCCAGCTCATGAGCCCGCGTTTCTGGCGCCTGCTGGCCGACCTCCCGCGCTGGCAGCGCCTGTGCGCGGCCCTGGCCCCCGCCCTGGACACCCCCGACGACGCCCTGCTGGCCCCGCTGGACGGCTTCCTGCGCGCGCGGTACTTCTCGGCCGAGTTCCGCGACGCCTACCTGCTGCCGCTGTGCAGCGGCTTCAGCGGCCGCCCCGCGCACGCGCTGCTGCAGGCGCCCGCCGCCGCCGCGCTGCGGCTCTGGCACCACCACGGCCTGCCCACGCTGGGCGGGGCCTCGCCCTGGCGCGGCGTGGCGGGCGGCACGCGCCGGGTCGTGCAGGCCCTGCTGGCCGAACTGGCCGATGCGCGCCTGTCCACGCCGGTGCGCCAGCTCGCGCGCGACGGGCAGGGCCTGCGCCTGGTCACCGACACCCAGGTCGAGCGTTTCGACGCCGTGGTGCTGGCCTGCCACCCCGATCAGGCGCTGCGCTTGCTGGGCGCCGCGGCCAGCGAGCAGGAGCGCGCCGTGCTCGGCGCCTTCCGTTTCGAGCCCGAGCGCGTGGTGCTGCACACCGATCCCACCGTGCTGCCCGCGGCGCGCGGCGACTGGGCGGCGTGGAACGTCGCACCCGCCGCCGGCCCGGCGCCGGCCAGCCTGCACGTCTGGCTCAACCGCGTGCAGCCGCTGCCGGTGGAGCAGCCGGTGCTGCTCTCGCGCAACCCCGGCGAGCCGATCGCCGGCGACCGCGTGCTGGGCCAATGGGCGCTCGAACGGCCGGTGTTCGACCTCGCGGCGCTGCGCGCCCAGGCCCGGCTGCCGGCCCTGCAGGGCCAGGGGCACACCTGGTACGCGGGCGCCTGGTGCGGCAACGGCCTGTTCGAGGACGGCCTGAAAGCGGGTCTGCACGCGGCGCGCGCGCTGATCGACCGCTTCGCGCTGGTGCCGCGCCTGAGCGAACGCGGCGCGCTGCGCCAGGCCCTGCCGGGCGTGCTGGCCTGAGGGCCGCCGCCGCTCAGACGGGCTGGGAGTCGATGAAGCTCTGGCGCTGCACGAGCTTGTCGTTCAGCTTGGCCAGATTGGGAAAGTCGCCGCGCCAGTCGATGGCGGGGAAGCGGAAATCGAGGTAGCCCAGGGCGCAGCCCACGGCCACGTCGGACAGGCTGAAATGGATGCCCGAGCAGAACGGCTTGTCGCCCAGGCCCTGGCTCATGGACTTGAGCGCGGCGTGGATCTTCACCATCTGGCGCTCGATCCAGGCCGGGCTGCGCTGCTCGGCCGTGCGGTGCGGCCAGGTGGATTCCAGCCGCGCGAGCACGGCCGCGTCGAGCACGCCATCGGCCAGCGCCTCCCAGGTCTTGACCTCGGCGCGCTCGCGGCCCGAGGGCGGGATGAGCTTGCCGACCGGCGACAGGCCGTCGAGGTACTCGACGATCACGCGCGAATCGAACACCGCCTCGCCGCCTTCCATGACCAGGCAGGGCACTTTGTGGAGGGGGTTGGACGCGCCGATGGTGGTGGCGTCCGACCACACATCTTCCAGCACGAACTGGTAATCCAGTTTCTTCTCGGCCATGACGATGCGCACTTTGCGCACGTAGGGGCTGGTGATGGCTCCGATGAGTTTCATGGTCTGTGGGGTTCTGGAACGGTCGGCGATTTTAGCCAGCACCCTGGGCCTTTCGCCTGACACGCCCGGCGCCGGGGCGGCCCGCGGCGGGCGCACTCCTACAATTCCGGGATGCGCCAGACACCTGCCTCCGCCGCGCCCACGGGCGCCGAACTCTCCCCCATCACCGCCCTGTCGCCGCTGGACGGCCGCTACGCGGGACGCCTCGCGCCGCTGCGCCCCTTCATGAGCGAACTGGGCTACATGCACCGGCGCGTGCAGGTCGAGATCGCCTGGTTCATTGCCCTGTCCGACGCCGGCTTTGCCGAATTCAAGCCCCTGTCGCCGGGTGCGCGCACTTACTTGCTGGGCCTGGTGAAGAACTTCGGCGAGGCCGATGGCGAAGCCATCAAGGCGATCGAGAAGACCACCAACCACGACGTCAAGGCCGTCGAGTACTGGATCAAGTCCAAGTTCGAGGCCCGGCCCGAACTGGAGCGCGCGGCCGAGTTCGTGCACTTCGCCTGCACCAGTGAGGACATCAACAACACCAGCCACGCGCTGCAGCTCAAGGGGGCGCGCGAACTGGTGCTGCTGCCCGCGCTGGACGCGGTCATCGACAAGCTGCGCGAGATGGCGCATGCCTTCGCCGCCGTGCCCATGCTCAGCCGCACCCATGGCCAGACCGCCAGCCCCACCACCGTGGGCAAGGAACTCGCCAACGTGGTGGTGCGCCTGGCGGGCGCGCGCGAGCGCATCGCCTCGGTCAAGTTGCTGGGCAAGATGAACGGCGCGGTGGGCAACTACAACGCCCACCTCTCGGCCTGGCCCGATTTCGACTGGGAGGCCTTCAGCCGCAAGGTGGTGGAGACGCCCGAGCCGCTCGGCCTGGGCCTCACCTTCCAGCCCTACAGCATCCAGATCGAGCCGCACGACTACATGGCCGAGCTGTTCGACGCGGTGGCGCGCGCCAACACCATCCTGGTCGACCTCGCGCGCGACATCTGGGGCTACGTCAGCGTGGGCTACTTCA
>NZ_MKSS01000139.1:0-14904 GCF_001897365.1 Hydrogenophaga sp. 70-12 | reverse complement strand
CCTGGAATTCAAGGTCATCAAGCTCGACCGCAAGCGCAACAACGTGGTGCTGAGCCGCCGCGCCGTGGTGGAAGCCTCCATGGGCGAAGAGCGCGCCAAGCTGATGGAAACCCTGAAGGAAGGCGCCATCGTGCACGGCGTGGTCAAGAACATCACCGAGTACGGTGCGTTCGTCGACCTCGGCGGCATCGACGGCCTGCTGCACATCACCGACATGGCCTGGCGCCGCGTGCGCCACCCCAGCGAGGTGGTGCAGGCCGGCCAGGAAATCACGGCCAAGATCCTCAAGTTCGACACCGAGAAGCAGCGCGTCTCGCTGGGCCTCAAGCAGATGGGCGACGACCCCTGGCTGGGCGTGAGCCGCCGCTACCCGCAGGGCACCCGCATGTTCGGCAAGGTCACGAACATCGCCGACTACGGCGCGTTCGTGGAACTCGAGCCGGGCATCGAAGGCCTGGTGCACGTCTCCGAAATGGACTGGACCAACAAGAACGTGGCCCCGTCCAAGCTGGTGTCGCTGGGTGACGAGGTCGAGGTCATGGTCCTCGACATCGACGAAGACAAGCGCCGCATCTCCCTGGGCATGAAGCAGTGCCGCGCCAACCCCTGGCACGAATTCGCCGAGCAGACCAAGCGCGGCGACCGCGTCAAGGGCCCGATCAAGTCGATCACCGACTTCGGCGTGTTCGTCGGCCTGGCCGCCGGCATCGACGGCCTGGTGCACCTGTCCGACCTGTCCTGGAACGAAGCCGGCGAACAAGCCGTGCGCAACTACAAGAAGGGCCAGGAAGTCGAGGCCGTGGTGCTCGCCATCGACGTCGAGCGCGAGCGCATCAGCCTGGGCATCAAGCAGCTCGACGGCGACCCGTTCACCACCTTCGTATCGGTGAACGACAAGGGCTCCGTCGTGACCGGCAAGGTCAAGACCGTGGACGCCAAGGGCGCCGAAATCGACCTCGGCGAAGACGTGCTCGGCTACCTGCGTGCCTCGGAAATCAGCCGCGACCGCGTGGAAGACGCCCGCAACGTGCTCAAGGAAGGCGACGAGGTCTCGGCCGTGGTGGTCAACGTCGACCGCAAGACGCGCAACATCCAGCTGTCGATCAAAGCCAAGGACAACGCCGACGCGCAGGAAGCCATGGCCAACCTGAGCCAGAGCGCGGGCAATGCCGGCACCACCAGCCTGGGCGCCCTGCTGCGCGCCAAGCTGGACAACAGCAGCAACGGCCGCTGATCCGCGTCCAATGACCCGCAGCGATCTTGTCGAAGCCCTGGCCGCCCGGTTCGGCCAGCTCACCCACCGCGATGCCGAGTTCGCCGTCAAGGCGATCCTCGACGCCATGGGCGATGCCCTGGTGAAGGGCCACCGCATCGAGATCCGGGGCTTCGGCAGTTTCTCGGTCAATCGCCGCTCGCCTCGCATCGGACGCAACCCGCGTTCGGGCGAGAGCGTGATGATTCCCGAGAAGCGCGTGCCCCACTTCAAGCCCGGCAAGGCCTTGCGCGAGCAGGTCGACGAACGCACCGCCCTCATGCAGCAGCACGAGGACCAGCGACGCACCGGCTGATACCCCCTCGCTACAATCGTCCCCCACCACTTGAGGGGATGTTTTGAAGTACCTCATGTGGCTGCTCAACGCGGCCATTTTTTTTGTCCTCTTCGCCTTCGCGCTGAACAACCAGGACAGCGTCACGCTCAAGCTGTTCTTCGGCCACAGCTGGGAGGCACCGCTGGTGCTGGTGCTGCTGCTGGTGCTGCTCATCGGCGTGTTCCTCGGTGTCATCGTGATGCTGCCGCTGTGGCTGCGCGCCCGCCGGCACCGCCAGCGCGGCAACACCACCCTGTTCGGCAGCGAAACCACGCTGATGCCACAAGACCCCGTCGATCGCCGGCATGGACTTTGACCTGACCTGGCTGCTCTGGGGCCTGCCGGTGGCTTTCGCGCTGGGCTGGGTGGCCTCGCGCCTGGACCTGCGCCAGTGGCGCATCGAAGGCCGGCAGGCGCCCAAGGCCTATTTCCGCGGCCTGAACCACCTGCTCAACGAACAGCAGGACCAGGCCATCGACGCCTTCATCGAGGCCGTGCAGGGCGACCCCGACACCACCGAGCTGCACTTCGCCCTGGGCAACCTGTTCCGCCGCCGCGGCGACTACGACCGCGCCGTGCGCGTGCACGAACACCTGCTCTCGCGGGCCGACCTCAACCGCAAGGAGCGCGACCGCGCCCAGCACGCGCTGGCGCTCGATTTCCTCAAGGCCGGCCTGCTCGACCGCGCCGAGTCGGCGCTGAGCAAACTGGAAGGCACGGCCTTCGAGAACGAGGCGCGCCTGGCGCTGCTGGGCATCTACGAACGCTCGCGCGACTGGGCGCAGGCCCGCGCCATTGCCGAAAAGCTCGACTCGGCGGAGCACGGCGCCTTCACCACGCGCGTGGCGCACTACCTGTGCGAACTGGCCGAGCTCGCGCACCGCGAGGGCCAGGCCGAGCGCGTGCGTGCCCTGCTCGATGAGGCCGTGCGGCGCGCGCCCACGCTGGCGCGCGGCTGGATGGCGCGCTCGGCCCTGCGCAGCCAGCAGGGCGACGCGGCCGGCGCCCTGGACGACCTGCTGGCCCTGGCCGAGCAGGCGCCCGCCGCCCTGCCGCTGGCCGCGCGCGCCATGGCCGAGCTGGCCCAGCAGACCGGCCGCACCGACCCCGTGCTGCGCGCCCTGGGCAACGCCCAGGCGCGCGCGCCCTCCATCGATGTGACCGAGGCCCTGGCCCGCTTGGCGCCGCAGCCCGAGGGCGCGCGCGGCATGTACCTGCGCCACCTGGAAGCCGAGCCCTCGCTCGTGATCGCCAGCCAGTGGCTGGCGGGCGAGACCCTCTCCAACCCGCAGGCCCAGTCCAGCGTGCAGCGCGCGCTGGAGCACGCCAGCGGCCCGCTGCGGCGCTACCGCTGCGCGGCCTGCGGCTTCGAGGCGCGCCAGCACTTCTGGCAGTGCCCGGGCTGCCAGGCCTGGGACAGCTACCCGGCGCGCCGCGTGGAAGAGCTCTAGGCCTGCCCGTACCCGCCGCCACCCGGCGTGTGGATCTCGAAGATGTCGCCCGCGGCCATCTCGGCCTGGCCGATGTGCTTGAGCTCTTCCGTGCGCCCGTCGGCGCGCACCACGCGGTTGATGCCCAGCGCCCCCGGCTGGCCACCGGCCATGCCGAACGAGGGGTGAACGCGCCCGTTGGACAGGATGCTCGCCGTCATGGGCTCCAGGAAGCGCACGCGGCGCACGCCCCCGTCGCCGCCATGCCAGCGCCCCGCACCACCCGAGCCCTGGCGGATCTGGTAGCTCTCCAGCCGCACCGGGAAGCGGAACTCCAGCACCTCGGGGTCCGTCATGCGCGAGTTGGTCATGTGCGTCTGCACCACCGACGTGCCGTTGAACCCATCCACCAGCCGGCCCGCTTCGTCCGTCACGCCGCCCGCGCCGCTGCCGCCGGAGATCGTCTCGTAGTACTGGTGGCGCGCATTGCCGAAGGTGAAGTTGTTCATCGTGCACTGGCTCGCCGCCATCGCCCCCAGCGCGCCGTACAGCGCGTTGGTGATGCAGGTGGAGGTCTCTACGTTGCCGGCCACCACCGAGGCTGGGGGGTTTGGGTTGAGCATGCAACCCGGCGGGATGATGACTTCAAGGGGCTTGAGGCAGCCCGCGTTGAGCGGAATGTCGTCGTCCACCAGCGTGCGGAACACGTACAGCACCGCCGCCATGCACACCGCCGTGGGCGCGTTGAAGTTGTTGGTCTGCTGCGGGCTGGTGCCGGTGAAGTCGATGCACGCGCTGCGCTGCGCCGCGTTCACGCGCACCGCCACCTGGATCTGCGCGCCGTTGTCCAGCGGCAGGGTGAACTGGCCGTTCTTCAGGCGCGTGATCACGCGGCGCACCGATTCCTCGGCGTTGTCCTGCACGTGGCGCATGTAGGCCTGCACCACGTCCAGGCCGAACTGCTCGACCATCTTGCGCAGCTCCTGCACGCCCTTCTCGTTGGCGGCGATCTGCGCCTTCAGGTCCGCCATATTCTGCTGCGGGTTGCGGCTGGGGTACTCGCCGCTCTGCAGCAGCGCGACCATCTCGGCCTCGCGCAGGCGCCCGCCCTCCACCAGCTTCACGTTGTCGATCTGCACGCCCTCTTCCTCGATGCGCGTGGAGAACGGCGGCATGGAGCCCGGCGTGGTGCCGCCGATGTCGGCGTGGTGGCCGCGCGAGCCCACATAGAAGGTCGGCTGGTCGGCGCCGCCGATGTAGACCGGCGTGATCACCGTCACGTCGGGCAGGTGGGTGCCGCCGTGGTACGGGTCGTTGAGCACGTACACGTCACCCGGTTGCATGCGGCCCGCGTTCTTTCGGATCACGGTCTTGATGCTCTCACCCATCGAGCCCAGGTGCACCGGCATGTGCGGCGCGTTGGCGATCAGGTTGCCCTCGGCGTCGAACAGCGCGCAGGAGAAGTCCAGCCGCTCCTTGATGTTCACCGAGTAGGCGGTGTTCTGCAGCTGCAGACCCATCTGCTCGGCGATGTTCATGAACAGGTTGTTGAATACCTCCAGCAGCACCGGGTCTACCGTGGTGCCCACGGCGTGGCGCGCCGCGCGCGGCACGCGCCGCTCCAGCACGAGGTGGTCCAGCGCGGTGAGCTGGGCCTCCCAGCCCGGCTCCACCACGGTGGTGGCGTTCTTCTCGGCGATGATGGCCGGGCCGGGGATGACGTCGCCCGGGCGCAGGTCCTCGCGCACCACCAGGGCGGCGTCCTGCCACTGGCCCTCGGCGTACAGCCTGACCGTGTCGCGGCGCGGCACCTCGCGCGGCTCGTGCAGGGCGTGGCGCGGCTCGGCGGGCGCGTCGCCCGCCACCACGGCCTCCACCGACACCGCCTCGGCGATCAGGCGCTTGCCCGGCATGAGGAAGGCGAAGCGCTGGCGGTAGGCCGCCTCGAAGGCCGACTCGATGGCGGCCAGCTCGCCGAAGGGCACGATGAGCGCGGCGTCGCTGCCCTCGTAGCGCACGTGCACGCGGCGGTGCATTTGCACCTCGCCCTGGCTCACCTGCTGGGCGCGCAGCTCCTCGCCCGCCGCCTGGGCCAGCGCCTCGAGCTGCCCGGCGATGGCGTCGAGCGCGCCGGCCTCCAGCACGCGCTCCACCGCCTGCTCCTTGATCACGTTCTGATCGGCCAGGCCCATGCCATAGGCGCTCAGCACGCCCGCCAGCGGGTGCACGAACACGCGGCCCATGCCGAGC
Organism: Hydrogenophaga sp. 70-12; assembly: GCF_001897365.1. Lineage (NCBI taxonomy): Bacteria > Pseudomonadati > Pseudomonadota > Betaproteobacteria > Burkholderiales > Comamonadaceae > Hydrogenophaga > Hydrogenophaga sp. 70-12. The sequence continues at coordinate 9,635 of NZ_MKSS01000139.1, read as the reverse complement.
GCGTCGGCCACCAGGCAGGCGTGCTGGCCGCCCGCGCCACCGAAGCACTGCAGGGTGTAGCGCGTCACGTCGTAGCCGCGCGCCACCGAGATCTTCTTGATCGCGTTGGCCATCTGCTGCACGGCGATGCGGATGAAACCCTCGGCCACGTCCTCGGCCGTGCGGCCGGTGTCGCGCGCGAGCGCGTCGAACTTCTCGCGCACGGCCTCGGCGCTCAGGGCCTCGTTGGCCTGCGGACCGAAGACCTTCGGAAAGTGGGCGGGCTGGATCTTGCCGAGCATCACGTTGGCGTCCGTCACGGCCAGCGGACCGCCGCGGCGGTAGCTCGCGGGGCCGGGGTTGGCGCCTGCGCTCTCGGGGCCGACGCGAAAGCGCGAGCCGTCGAAGCTGAGGATGGAGCCACCGCCGGCCGCCACGGTGTGGATGCTCATCATGGGCGCGCGCATGCGCACGCCAGCCACCTGGGTCTCGAACTCGCGCTCGAAGGCACCCGCGTAGTGCGACACGTCGGTGGAGGTACCGCCCATGTCGAAGCCGATCACCTTGTCGTGTCCAGCCAGGGTGGCTGTGCGGGCCATGCCCACGATGCCGCCCGCCGGGCCCGAGAGGATGGCGTCCTTGCCCTGGAAGCGGTGCGCGTCGGTCAGGCCGCCGCTGCTCTGCATGAAGAACAGCGGCACGCCGGGCATCTCGCTCGCCACCTGGTCCACGTAGCGGCGCAGGATGGGCGAGAGGTAGGCGTCCACCACCGTGGTGTCGCCCCGGCTCACGAACTTCATCATCGGGCTGGTTTCGTGCGAGGTGCTGACCTGCGTGAAGCCGATCTCCCTGGCCAGCCGCGCGGCCGCGGCCTCGTGGGCGGTGTAGCGGTAGCCGTGCATGAAGACGATGGCCACGCTGCGCAGGCCGGCATCAAAGGCGGCCCACAGGCGCTCGCGCAGGTGCGCCTCGTCCAGCGCCTCGATCAGCTCGCCGTGCGCCCCGACGCGCTCCTGTGCCTCGATCACGCGGCTGTAGAGCAGCTCAGGCAGGACGATGTGGCGGTCGAACAGGCGCGGGCGGTTCTGGTAGGCAATGCGCAGCGCGTCGCGGAAGCCGCGCGTGGTGACCAGCAGCGTGGGCTCGCCCTTGCGCTCCAGCAGCGCGTTGGTGGCCACGGTCGTGCCCATCTTCACGCAGGCCACCTGACGGGGCGTCACCGGCTCGCCGGGCTTGAGGTTCAGCAGGTGGCGGATGCCCGCGACCGCCGCGTCGCGGTATTGCTCGGGGTTTTCGGACAGCAGCTTGTGCGTGGTGAGCGTGCCGTCGGGCCGCTTGGCCACGATGTCGGTGAAGGTGCCGCCGCGGTCGATCCAGAACTGCCAGCGGGGGTCTTGCGTTGAGGTCATGTCGGTGGGGCGCGTGCGCCGTGAAAGGGAAACAGGGAGGAAAGCCGCGTCCACGCGGGAAGCCATCCCGCGGATCGTAGCGAGTCGCGTGCCAGGCCGGGTCTCAGCCTTGCATGCGCGAGGGCAGCCAGAGCGCCAGCTCGGGCAGCACGTAGGTCAGCAGAACGGCGGCCATCATCAGCGTGAACAGCGGCAGCGCCGTGCGCGCGATCCAGGTCACCTCGCGCTGCGTCAGCCCCTGCAGAACGAAGAGGTTGAAGCCCACCGGTGGTGTGATCTGCGCCATCTCCACCACCAGCACGATGAAGATGCCGAACCAGATGAGGTCGAAGCCCGCCGCCTGCACCGTGGGCAGCAGCACGGCGATGGTCAGGACCACCATCGAGATGCCATCGAGAAAGCAGCCCAGCACGATGAAGAACAGCACCAGCAGCAGCATCAGCGCGAAGGGAGACAGCTGCAGGCCGCCAATGAACTCGGCCACCTGGCGCGGCAGGCCGATGAAGCCCATGGCCAGCGTGAGAAAGGCCGCGCCCGCCAGAATCAAACCGATCATGCAGTACGTGCGGCAGGCCGCCACCAGGCCTTCGCGAAAGCTCTCCCAGTTCAGCGAGCCCTCCAGGCGCGAGAGCACCAGAGAGCCCGCCACGCCAAGCGCTGCCGCTTCGGTGGCGGTGGCGATGCCGCTGTAGATGCCGCCCAGCACCAGCGCGATCAGCGTGACCACCGGAATCAGATGGCGGGAGGCGTGAAGCTTGTGCCGCAGAGAGGTTGCCGGTTCCTTGCCGGGCAGGCGCTCGCGGTTGAGCAAAGACCAGACCACGATGTAGCCGCTGAACAGCAGGGCCAGCACCACACCCGGCACCACGCCCGCCAGGAACAGCTTGGCGATCGACACGTTCGCCGCCACACCGTAGACGATCATGATGATCGAGGGCGGGATCAACAAGCCCAGCGTTCCCGCGCCCGCCAGGGTGCCAATGGCTTGAGCGTCCGGGTAGCCTCGCTTCTTCAGTTCGGGCAGTGTGATCTTGCCGATGGTGGCGCAGGTAGCGGCCGACGAGCCTGAAATGGCCGCGAAGATCGCGCACCCCACCACATTGGTGTGCAGCAGGCGGCCGGGCAGCCAGTTGAGCCAGGGCGCCAGGCCCTTGAACATGTCGTTGGACAGCTTGCTGCGAAACAGAATCTCGCCCATCCACAGAAACAGCGGCAAGGCGGTCAGCGTCCAACTCGAGGTGGAACCCCACACGGTGAGCGCCATGCTGTCGCCCACCGGGCGTTGGGTGAACAGCTCCATGCCCACCAGGGCCACGCCCAACAGCGACAGGCCGATCCACAGGCCCGACCCGAGCACGGCGAACAACAGCACGATGAGGGTCAATGCGATCACGGCTTCCATGACAGTGGCTCCTTTGGTGGATTCATTCGGTGCGGGCGGCCGCGCCCGACGCCAGCAGATCGGCGCCCCGCCAGCGGTGCAGCAGCACCTGCAGGAACGCCAGTGCCAGGCCCACGCAGCCCACGGCCATGGCGATCTGCGGGATCCACAGCGGCGTCACGTCGGCGCCAGGCGAGACGTCGTGCGTCACGCGAGAGACCCACACCAGGCGCGCCGCGTACCAGCTCAGGTAGAGCGACAGCGCCGTGCCCGCGAGCAGGCACCACCACTCCAGGGCGGCGCGCCCCCGGGCGGGCAGACGCTCCAACACCAGCGTCACGCGGATGTGCTCGCCGCGCAGCAGCGTGGCCGGCAGGGCCAGGAACAGCGAAGCGGCGATCGCGTAGCCCGCGTAGGCGTCCAGCCCGGCGATGTCCCAGCGCAAGAGGCGCGCCAGGATGCCCAGCGAGACGGAGACGAAAGCCGCGAGCATGCCCACACACGAGAGCGCAAGCAGCCAGCGATGAACAGTACGGACGAACGCATCCATCGAGCCCTCCGGCATCGGTTCAAAGAAAGGAAGGAAGAAAGCGCCGTCGGCGGGACGAGGCGGCCTGCGCGGGCCGGGCCCCGCCGTGCGCGAATCGGCTCAGGGCTGTTTGCGGTACGCGTCGACGATGGCCTGCCCCTCGGGACCCGCGGCCTTGATCCACTCGGCGGTCATGGTCTCGCCGATCGACGCCAGCGCCTTCTTCATGTCATCGCTCGGCTGGCTGATCGACATGCCGGCGGCCTTCAACTGACCGATGTATTCGCTGTCGAGCTTCTCGCTCAGGGCCCAGCCGCGCGCCTCCGCCTGCGCCGCCGCCGTGGTCAGCGCGTTCTGCGTGGCCTTGTCCAGCGCGTTGAAGTCCTTGAGGTTCACCACCGTCACATTGCGCGGCAGCCAGGCCGACACCGGGTAGAAGTGCTTCACCTGCTCGTGAAGCTTGCTCTCCACGCCGCTGGCGCTGGAGGTGAGGAAGTTCTGCACCGCGCCCGTGGCCAGGGCCTGCGGCAGCTCGGCGAGCTGGATCGTCACGGGCTGCGCCTTGAGCAGCTGGGCGATGCGCGTGGTGGCCGGGTTGTAGGCGCGCATCTTGGTGCCCTCTAGGTCGGACGCGTAGTTCACGGGCTTGATCGAGTACAGCGACTGGCCGGGCCAAGGCACCGAGAACAGCACCTTCAGGCCCTGCTGGGCCAGCAGCTTCTCCTGAGCGCCTTTGGCCGCCTGGTACAGGCGGCGCGATTGCTCGTAGCCCGTGGCCAGAAAGGGCACCGAGTCCACCCCGAACAGCGGGTTCTCGTTGGCCGCGCCGGAGAGGATGAACTCGCCGATCGGCGTCTGCGCGGTCTGCACCGCGCGTTTGATCTCGTTGGCCTTGTAGAGCGATCCGCCCGCGTGCAGGGTGATCTTGAGCTTGCCCCCCGTGGCCTTGTCCACGTCGTTGGCGAACTGCTGCAGGTTCTGCACCTGGAAGGTGTTGGCGCCGTAGCCGCTGGGCAGATCCCACCGGGTTTGCGCATGCGCCGCGCCAGCCAGGGCCAGGGCGCACAGGCCGATGGTTGTCTTGATCATGGTCGTTCTCCTTGTTCGCTCGCGAGTTGCTGGTTGAGAAGGTCGGTGATCAGCATCGCGCCCGGGGCGTGCGTGATGCAGAACGGGAGGCGGGCCTGGGCGATCGCCGCTTGGGGCGTGACCCCGCAGGCCCAGAACACGGGCACCTCGTCGGGCAGCACCGCCACGGCCTCGCCGTAGTCGGGCCGCGAAAGGTCCTGGATGCCGATGGCCGCGGGGTCGCCCACATGCACCGGCGCGCCGTGCACGTCGGGAAAGCGCGAGGTGATCTCCACCGCGCGCGCCGCGTCGGCCACCTTGAACGGGCGCATGCTCACCACCATGGGGCCCGCGAACGGCCCGGCCGGCGCGGTGGCCAGACGGCTTCGGTACATGGCCACGTTGCGGCCTTCGTCCACATGGCGCAGCCGCATGCCAGCGTTCATCAGCGCCTGCTCGAACGAGAACGAACACCCGATCACGAAAGTCACGAGATCGTCCCGCCAGACGTCGGCGATGTCTGTTGGCTCGTCGACCAGTTCGCCGTCGCGCCAGACGCGGTAGCGCGGCATGTCGCTGCGGATGTCGATGCCCTCCCCCAAACCGGGCAGGGAAGGATCGCCCGGCCGCCCCACCGCCAGCAGCGGGCAGGGCTTGGGGTTGCGTTGGCAGAAGAGCAGGAAATCGTCCGCCAGCGCCTGCGGCAGGATCACCACGTTGCCCTGCACGAGTTCGTCGGCCAGGCCGCTGGTGTGGTTCGTCCATTCGCCGCGGCGAATGGCGCCGCGCACGCGGCGGGCCAAGGCTTGCGCATCGGCATCGATTCGCCGCGTCGCCAGGTCGTCCAGGAATCCCACTGCGTTTGCCTCCGGTCCTTTGTGTTCGTGACGAGCCCGTCACATTGGGGCCGGATTGTGGTCAGAGGCAGAGGCCTCCACAAACGAAAATTTTCTTGCTTATCTCATCGATTTTTTCGATGCCTTCGACTGGGGCGTTTTCTGCGGCGTCTTTGTGCGCGGCCGCCCCAATGCGGTGCCGTCGTTCGACCCGCTCCAGGCATCGACGAAGGCCTGCGCCGAGCGCATCACCGTCTCCACCGCTTGCGCGGACGGGTCGCTGCGGTAGCTCGCATGGATAGGCAGCGGCTGCAGGCGCGCGTCGCAGGGCAGCTCGCGCAGGTCGGCCACCACGAACAAGTGCCGCACCGCCTCGCGCGGCAGCGTGGCCACACCGAAGCCACCCTGCGCCATCTGCAGCATGGCCGACACGGACGAGATGGTGTGCACGCGCCGCGGCTCCACGCGCGCCGCGCGAAAGAGTTCCAGCAGGGCCACGTGCGGCAACGAGCCGCGCTGGAAAGTGAGCAGTTCCAGCTCGGCCAGCTCCTGCAGCGAGTAGCGGCGCCGCCGGTGCAAGCTGGCGCTGCCCACGAACACCATCTCCATCGACGGCAGCGCGCGCGAGCGCACGCCATCGGTGGTGGCCGGCAGCGCCGTGAACACCAGGTCCTGCGTGCCGCGGCGCATCTGCTCGATCAGCACCGGCGTGGTCTCGACCGACAACTCCAGCTCCAGCGCCGGGTTCTCGGTGCGCAGCTGCTCCATCCACGGGATCAGCCAGGCATGCAGCACGGACTCGATGGCGCCGATGCGCAGCGACACCGCCAACGCATCGCCCGAGCCCATCTCGGCCTTGGCCTCGCGTTGCAGCTCCAGCAAGCGCTGCGCGTAGACCAGGAAGCGCGTGCCGGCCATGGTCAGCCGGAACTGCTTGTCTCGCCGATCCAGCAGCAGCACGCCCAGCTCCTCCTCCAGCGCGGCGATTCGGCTGGACATGGCCGATTGCGTCAGGAAAAGCTTCTCGGCCGCGCGCGTCACGCTCTTGAGTGTGGCCACCCAATAGAAGGCCTCGACGAAGCGCAGATTCATGGTTTTCTCCGGGGAAATACGGACGGGCCTGGCCCGGCTTTTGCAACTATGCTGCCCGTCTTCGTCATCCGTTCAACTTTCTGGAGCGACCATGAACTTCAAGCTTGCCCTGGCCGGCGCGGCCTTCGCACTGAGCGCCAGCGCTCAGGCACAGACCGCCTGGGACCTGCCCGCCGCCTACCCGGCGACCAACTTCCACTCGGTCAATCTTGCCAGCTTCGCCAGCGACGTCGACAAGGCCACCGGCGGCAAGCTCAAGATCACCGTGCACCCCGGCGCCTCGCTGTTCAAGGCACCGGAGATCAAGCGCGCCGTGCAGGGCGGCCAGGCGCAGGCGGGCGAGATTTTGCTCACGGCCTTCCAGAACGAGTGGCAGGTTTTCGGCGTGGACGGCATCCCCTTCCTGGCCACCAGCTACGCCGATTCGAAGAAGCTCTACGCCGCGCAGAAGCCCATCCTGGAGAAGAAGCTCGCCGAACAGGGCATGGTGCTGCTGTATGCCGTGGCCTGGCCGCCGCAGGGCCTGTACAGCAAGAAGCCCGTGGCCAGCGCGGCCGACCTCAAGGGCAGCAAGTGGCGCGCCTACAGCCCGGCCACCTCGCGCATCGCCGAACTGGTGGGCGCGCAGCCCGTCACCGTGCAGGCCGCCGAGCTGTCGCAGGCCCTGGCCACCGGCGTGGTCGAGAACAACATGACCTCGGGCGCCACCGGCGTGGACAGCAAGCTCTACGAGCACCTCAAGTACTACTACGACGTGCAGGCCTGGTTGCCGAAGAACGCCGTCATCGCCAACAAGAAGGCCTTCGACGCGCTCGACAAGGCCACGCGCGACGGTCTCATGAAGGCGGCGGCCGACGCCGAGGCGCGCGGCTGGGCGGCCTCCGAGAAGGTCAACACCGACACGCTCGCCACCCTCAAGGCCAATGGCATGGCGGTGGAGCCGCCCTCGGCCGCGCTCAAGGCCGACCTGCAGAAGGTGGGCGCCACCATGCTGCAGGAATGGCTGTCGAAGGCCGGCCCCGAAGGCCAGCAACTGATCGACGCGTACAGGAAGTAACACCCCCGCCGCGCTTCGCGCGACCCCCTCGAGGGGGCGGCACCTGAGGACCGGCGCGGCCGGATCCTCGGTGCCCTGGGTCTGGCTTCGCGGCGCCACCACCGTTCCTCATGCGCAAACTGCTTGACTCTCTCTACCTGGGCGCCGGCTGGCTGGCCGCCCTCTTCATGATCGGTGTGCTGGTGATGGTGCTGCTGTCCATCGTGAGCCGAGTCGCCGGCTTCTACGTGCCGGGCACCGACGCCTACGCGGGCTACGCCATGGCCGGCGCCGGCTTCCTGGCGCTGGCGCACACGCTCAAGAGCCACGAGCACATCCGCGTCACGCTGATCATCGGCAAGCTGCGCGGCGGCGCGCGGCGCGGCCTGGAGCTCTGGGCGCTGTCGGTGGCGGTGCTCATGAGCGGCGCGCTGGCCTGGTACTCGTGGCGTCTGGTGTGGCAGTCCAACACCTTCCACGACATCTCCACCGCCGCCGACGCCACGCCGCTGTGGATTCCCCAGGTGCTCATGGGCCTGGGATGCACGGTGCTGTTCATCGCGCTGCTGGACGACTGGGTGCTCGAATGGCGCGGCCAGCGCTCGCGCGCCGAGGGGGACACGCGCCATGAATGAGTTCGTCGTCACCAGCCTGCTCATCCTCTCGCTGTTCCTGCTGCTGGGCAGCGGCGTGTGGATCGGCCTCACGCTCGCCGGCGTGGCCTGGATCGGCATGGAGCTGTTCTCCTCGCGCCCCGCGGGCGACGCCATGGCGCTCACCATCTGGGGCTCGGCCAGCAGCTGGACACTGACCGCGCTGCCGCTGTTCGTGTGGATGGGCGAGATCCTGTTCCGCACCAAGCTGTCGGAGAGCATGTTCAAAGGCCTGGCGCCCTGGGTGAACGCCCTGCCCGGGCGCCTGCTGCACACCAACATCCTGGGCAGCACCATCTTCGCGGCGGTGTCGGGCTCGTCGGCGGCCACCTGCGCCACCATCGGCAAGATGACCATCCCCGAACTCACGCGGCGCGGCTATCCGCCCGAAAAAATCGTGGGCTCGCTTGGCGGCGCCAGCACGCTGGGCCTGCTGATCCCGCCCTCGATCATCATGATCGTGTACGGCGTGGCGGCCGAGGTCTCCATCGCCAAGCTCTTCGTCGCCGGCGTCATCCCCGGCATCGTGCTGGCGGCCCTGTTCAGCGGCGCCATCGTGGTCTGGGCCCTGCTCAACCCCGACAAGGTGCCCAGCGCCGACACGCGGCTGAGCTTCGCCGAGAAGCTGCATGAGGCGCGCCACCTGATCCCTGTGGTGCTGCTCATCGGCAGCGTCATCGGCGCCATCTACAGCGGCATCGCCACCGCCACCGAGGCGGCGGCCATCGGCGTGGTGGGCTCGCTCATCCTCTCGGCCTCGCAGGGCTCGCTCAACTGGGTGAGCTTTCGCGACTCGCTGCTGGGCGCCACGCGGCTGTACTGCATGATCGCCTTGATCCTGGCGGGCGCGGCCTTCCTCACGCTGTCCATGGGCTACATCGGCCTGCCGCGGCACCTGGCCGAATGGGTCGGCGGCCTGGGCCTCACGCCCGGCATGCTGCTGATCGCGCTGGCCGTGTTCTACATCGTGCTCGGCTGCTTCCTCGACGGCATCTCCATGATCGTGCTCACCATGGGCGTGATCCTGCCGACCGTGCAGGCCGCCGGCATCGACCTGATCTGGTTCGGCATCTTCATCGTCATCGTGGTGGAGATGGCCCAGATCACCCCGCCCGTGGGCTTCAACCTCTTCGTGCTGCAAGGCATGACGCGGCGCGAGATCACCTGGATCGCGACGGCCTGCCTGCCCTACTTCCTCATCATGGTGTTCGCCGTGCTGCTGCTCTACTGGTTCCCCGGACTGGTGAACTGGCTGCCGTCCCAGATGTAGGCCCGGGCTTCTCCCATCGGCAACCCGCCACCGTTCGGTGAGCGGGTTTTTCTTTGCCGGCGCGGCGGCGGGCGCGCCCCATCGGCGCAACAGTGCCAACCAAAGCATCACGCTTGCGCCGCATCGGCGCCGGCTGCGGCCAGTTCGCCCAGCATGGTGCCCCGCTCAAACCAGGGAGTCCACCATGCACAGCCCGCCACCCGCGACGCTGGCCGACGTCTTGCTCAACGCCGCCAGCCTTCCCTCCCCCCACGCCCTCGTCACCGTGCACCGCGACGGCAGCGAGACCCCTTTGAGCTACCCCGGCCTGCTGGCCCGCGCGCGGGGCCTGCTGGCCGCGCTGCAGGCGCAGGGCCTGTCGCCGGGCCAGGCCGTGTTGTCG
>NZ_MKSS01000138.1:0-2791 GCF_001897365.1 Hydrogenophaga sp. 70-12 | reverse complement strand
CAGCGCCCGCCTGGGCGCCGCCCGGGCGCCAGGCCGGCTTCAGCTTCCCGCCGCGCGAGCCCGAGCCGGGCCACCGGGTGAGCGACGTGTCGGCGCTGTGGGGCGCCGCCGCCTCGGCGCCGGCGGGACCCTTCGCCTCGGCCCCCACCCGCCCGCCGGCCCTGGCCGAGGGCGGCTTCGCGCCAGCGCCGCGCCCCGGCGCCGCCGAGGCGGCCGCCCACACGCCCCTGCCCGACGGCGACTGGCCCCTGGGCCGCGCCATCGCCCAGCTGCAGGGCATCTACATCCTGGCCGAGAACACCCAGGGCCTGGTGATCGTGGACATGCACGCCGCGCACGAGCGCATCGTCTACGAGCGGCTCAAGCGCCAGTTGGCCGAGCGCGCGCTGGCCAGCCAGCCGCTGCTGATCCCCGCCACCTTCGCCGCCACGCCCGAGGAAACCGCCACCGCCGAAAGCCGGGCCGAGGCGCTGGCCGCGCTGGGCCTGGACGTGGCCCCGCTGTCCGCGCGCACCCTGGCGGTGCGCGCCGTGCCCACCACCCTGGCCCAGGGCGACCCGGTGGAGCTCGCGCGCAGCGTGCTGGCCGAACTGGCCCAGCACGAGGCCAGCCACGTGCTGCAGCGCGCCGAGCACGAGCTGCTGGCCACCATGGCCTGCCACGGCGCGGTGCGCGCCAACCGCCGCCTGACCCTGGACGAGATGAACGCGCTGCTGCGCCAGATGGAAGTCACCGAGCGCAGCGACCAGTGCAACCACGGCCGCCCCACCTGGCGCCAGCTCGGCCTGCGCGAACTCGACGCCCTGTTCCTGCGCGGAAGGTAGGCCCCGCCCGACCCGGCATCGACCTTGCTTGCCTGGGATTTACCCCAGCCAGATGAACTTTTGTGGCGCGCCGCGCCTCTGTTCCCCGGTCATGACCCGCCTGCTGTTGAGCCTCGCCACCGCCCTGGCCCTGTTGGCCGGCTGCGCCACGCTGGACGAGAAGCAGCGCGTCTGGATCTTCCAGCCCTCCGACCGCGCCTGGAGCGGCGGCGCCTATGCCGCCGAGTCCATGGAAGACGTCTGGATCGACTTCCATTCGGCCCAGGACAAGGAGGACGTGCGCCTGCACGGCCTGTGGGCGCCGCACGAGAACTTCGCCGCCAACCCCCAGGCCCCGGTGCTGCTGTACCTGCACGGCGCGCGCTGGAACGTCACCGGCTCGGCCTTCCGCATGCGCCGCATGGAAGAGCTGGGCTTCTCGGTGCTGGGCATCGACTACCGCGGCTTTGGCCAGAGCACCAACCGCCTGCCCTCGGAACACACCGCCTACGAGGACGCGCGCGCCGCCTGGGACTGGCTGGCCCGGCGCTACCCCGACCGGCCGCGCTACATCTTCGGCCACTCGCTGGGCGGCGCCATCGCCATCCAGCTCGCCACCCAGGTGAACGACGAGAAGGGCACGCTGGTGGAAGGCACCTTCACCTCCATCCCCGACGTGGTCAGCACCTTCAAGTGGGGTTGGCTGCCGCTCTCGCCGCTCATCACGCAGCGCTTCGACTCCCTGCAGCGCGTGCCCGACATCGGCTCGCCCCTGCTGGTGGTGCACGGCAGCGCCGACCAGCTCATCAAGCCCGAGCTCGGCCAGCGCCTGTTCGAGGCCGCCAAGGGCCCCAAGCGCTTCGTGCTGGTGGAGGGCGGCTCGCACCACAACACCAACTCGGTGGGCCAGGCGCAGTACCGCGCGGCCCTGGCCGAGCTCTTCGGCCTGGACGACAACATCCGCCTCGTCGCGCGCTGACGTGAAACACCCCCGCCGCGCTGCGCGCGCCCCCCTCAAGGGGGCGGTACCCACGGCCCGGCAGAGCCGGTTCCGTGGTACCGCTCGGTTCGACCACCTCGTGCGGCACGGGTCGCCGTAGCACCCGGGCCAGCGCGGGCATCTGCTACCCTCGATTGGATGTCCGCCCCCTCCTCCGCCATGTCGCCGGGCCTGGTCGTGCTCGTGCTCACGCTGCTGCTGGGCATCCAGCCCGTCACCACCGACCTCTACCTGCCCGCCCTGCCCACGCTCACCCAAGGCTTCGGGGCCAGCGTGGCGCAGGCCCAGTTCACCCTCACCGCGCTGCTGCTGGCCTTCGGGGTCTCGCAGCTGGTGTGGGGGCCACTGTCCGACCGCTTCGGCCGCCGCCCCATCCTGATCGGCGGCATGCTGCTGTACATGGCCGCCACCACCGGTGGGGCCTTTTCCCAGTCCATGGACCAGCTCATCGCCTGGCGCACGCTGCAGGGCGTGGCCATGGGCTCGGCCGTGATGTGCGCGCGCGCCATCGTGCGCGACCTGTACGCGCCCAGCGAGGGCGCCCGCGTGATGAGCAAAGGCCTCACCGGCCTGGGCGTGATCGCCTGCTGCAGCGCGCCCCTGGGCGGCCTGCTGTCCGACCACTACGGCTGGCGCGTGGCCCTGCTGGCGCTGTCGGTGTTCGGCGCCGGCACGCTGGCCCTGCTGGTGTGGCGCTTCCAGGAAACCGTGCCGCGCCTCAACCCCGAGGCGCTGCGCCCCGGGCCGCTGCTGCGCAACTGGGCCACCATCGCGCGCAACCCCACCTTCTGGGCCTGGACGCTGCTGGCCACCGCGTCGTACGCGGGCCTGTTCAGCTACCTCGCGTCCTCGTCCTTCGTGCTGATCGGCGTGCTGGGGCTGAGCAAGACGCAGTACGGCATCGTGATGTTCACCATGTCGCTGGTGTACATCGTGGGCACCTTCATCTGCCGCCGCCTGCTGGTGCGCCTGGGCGTGCGCCGCACGG
>NZ_MKSS01000137.1:0-2787 GCF_001897365.1 Hydrogenophaga sp. 70-12 | reverse complement strand
AGGGCATGGGCTGGCTCACCACCGAGCAGCTGGTGTGGAACCACAAGGGCTACCTGCAGACCCACGCCCCCAGCACGTACAAGATCCCCACCGCGGGCGACCTGCCGCCGCGCTGGAACATCGACCTCTGGCCCGAAGCCAACCGCGAGGACAACGTGCACGGCAGCAAGGCCGTGGGCGAACCGCCGTTCATGCTGGCGATCAGCGTCTACGAAGCGCTGCGGGACGCGGTGGCGCAGGCCGGCGGCGACCCCGAGGCGATGAACGCACCGGGGACGGCGGAAGAGGTTCTGAAGGCCCTGGGCGGCTGACGCGGCGGCGCCCTCAGGGGCCGAACAGGCAGCGCGTCGTCGCCATCAGGCGCATCTGCCGGGTGGCGTTGATCGACGGCGTGTGCAAGAGGCGCATGTCCATCAGGTAGACATCGCCCGCGCGCCCTGACATCTCGACGACGTCGACCCCGAGCGCCTGCAGCCGCGCCGCCCGATCCGCCGTTGAACGCAGCGCCTCGCGCAGCGACACCCCGTCGGCGCCGCGCTGCGCCGCCGCCCGATGCGATCCCGCCAGCGCCAGCGTCGCGCCGCCGTGAGGCGCCACATCGTCGATCAGGAAAAACGCCTGGATGCCCGGCAGGCGCCCGGGGGGATCGGCCACCACGTCCACGTGCCAGTTCAGGCCCTCCAGACGCCAGGCCCCTTGCTGCGGCGGCGACAACAAGAGCTGAAGCGGCTGCGGCACAGGCGCAGCGCGCCCGGACAGCTGGCCGATGCACGCCATCAGGGCTGGCGTCACCAGCGCCCCGTGCGCCCCGGGCACCTTCACCAGGGACGACAGCTTGCCGATCTGCTGAAACACCGGCAGCCCCTGCACCGCGCGCGGCAGGCCCTTGCCGCCGGTGAGGCGCCGGAGCTCGTCGAGCACGCGCTGCCGCACGGGCGCCACGCCCCGGGCGTGAAAGCCGTCCAGTCGCACGATGCCCCTGTCGTTGAAACTGTGGACCTGGTCGGGCGTCATCGATCGCCGACACTAACGGATGACCCGCCCCTCCCGCAAGCGACCCGACAGACATGAAACCCTTCCTCCCCGACTGGGCCCACCCCTGGATCGAAGCCATCACCATCGCCCTGCAGATCGTCGTGATCGTCCTCGTCGCGATGCTGCTGCGCTCCCTGCTGCACCGCTTCATCACCCGGCTGGCCGCCGAGAAGAACCTGCCGCTGGACTTCACCGTGGGCAGCAAGCGCCTGGTCACGCTGCTGCTGAGCGGCGCCGCCCTGCTGTGGATCCTCGATCGCCTGGGCGTGTCGGCCGGCGTCATCTGGGCCGGCTTCACGGGCTTCGTCACCGTCGGCGCCATCGCCTTCTTCGCGGCCTGGAGCGTGCTCTCCAACATCTTCTGTTCGGTGCTGATCTTCACCACGCGGCCGTTCGGCCTGCACGACCACATCGAGCTGCTGGAAGGCGGCGACAAGCCCGGCCTGGCCGGCGAGGTGCTGGACATCAACCTCGTCTACACCACCCTGAAGGAAGACCCTGTGGACGGCAAGGAGCCCACGCACCTGCGCATTCCCAACAGCCTGTTCTTCCAGCGCACCACGCGCCTGCGCAAAAGCCAGCAGCCGGTGCTCGGATCGTTGCTGGACTGAGCCGCCAGCCGGCCGCTTCGTAAAGCCCGTTACCGATCTGTTTCCACTCCCGCGCGCCAGAAACCGGTGGTTACAGGCGCCCCTGGCCAGCGCCGCAGACTCGCGGCCAAAGGAGTGAGCCACATGGACACATCAATGATCAAGGGCATCGCCATCGGCGGACTCGCCATGGTGGTGCTGGGCGCCGGTGCCGTCGGCGGCTACCAGACCCTCGCCAGACCCAAGCTGGCCGAGGTGGTGTCGGTCAAGGAAGTGATGACCACCGTCAACACGCCACGCGAGGTGTGCGAGAACGTGGCCGTGCAGCGCCAGGCGCCTGTGAAAGACGAACACCGCATCGCCGGCACCGTGGTGGGCGGTCTGGCCGGTGGCCTGCTGGGCAGCACCATCGGCAAGGGCTCCGGCAAGACGGTGGCCACCGTGGCCGGCGCCGCCGCCGGGGGCTACGCGGGCAATCAGGTGCAAAAGCGCATGCAGCAAAACGACACGGTGACGACCACCGAACGCCGCTGCCGAACGGTGAACGACAAGTCGCAGAAGCTCTCCGGCTACGACGTGACCTACCGCCTCGACGGCCAGGACGCCACGGTGCGCACCTCGTTCAAGCCCGGCGCCACGCTGCCGGTGAAGGACGGCAAGGTGGACACCACGCCACCGGCCGCCGCGCGTTCCTGACCGGCCCCACCCGCGCAAGCGCGGGTGTTCAGCGCATCGAGTGCAGGCCGATCAGGTTGCCCTCGGTGTCGTTCACCAGGGCGATGAAGCCGTACTCGCCGATGGACATCTTGTCCTTGAAGACCGAGCCGCCGTGGGCCTTGGCGCGCGCCGCCTCGACGGCGCAGTCGTCGCAGACGAAGTACACCAGCGTGCTGTTGCCGCCGGAAGGCATGCCCGCCATCTTCACCAGCGCGCCGGGCGTGCCGTAGCCGTCCCTCACGGACGGAAAAGCCCACATATCCAGGGGTTCGCCGGGGGCCGGGTTGCCCAGCGGTTCCAGCGCGCCCTGAAACACCGCCTCGTAGAAGGCCTTGGCGCGCGGCATGTCCTGCACATAGATCTCGAACCAGCCCACGGGGTTGTTCTTCATGCGGGTCTCCTTGCAATCGATCGGTGGAAGGGCTTTCACTATGCCCACACCGGG
>NZ_MKSS01000136.1:0-2782 GCF_001897365.1 Hydrogenophaga sp. 70-12 | reverse complement strand
CGAGTCGATGCACTGCAATTTCGGCATCGACCTGATCAACGCGATCAAGATGGAGAACCCGCTGCTTTGGACGGCCGAATTCAAGGCCGAGGTCAAGGAGCTGTTCCTCAAGGCCGTCGAGCTCGAATACCGCTACGCCGAGGACACCATGCCGCGCGGCGTGCTGGGCCTCAATGCCTCCATGTTCAAGGGCTATCTGCGCTACATCGCCAACCGGCGCGCCACGCAGATCGGCCTGGAGCCCCTGTTCCCGAACGAAGAGAACCCGTTCCCCTGGATGAGCGAGATGATCGACCTCAAGAAGGAACGCAACTTCTTCGAAACGCGGGTGATCGAGTACCAATCGGGCGGAGCGTTGTCCTGGGACTGATGTCCCGGCCGGACGCTTCGCGCATTGCCAGAAAACAAGAAGACGAATTGAATCATCAGGACAGCCGCAGGGCGCGCAGACGCCCGCACTGGCCTGACCCCCGGATTCAGCGACCTGGGGTCTGTTGTGGATGCATCCACCTGACCGCAGTACGTTGAATCGCTTCACCGGCCATCCGACCGGCTGAAGTGCTCTTTGCAACTTGATCAAGGAGAAAGCAATGGCAACTGCGAAGAAGGCCCCGGCCAAGAAGGCTGCGGCGAAGAAGGCGCCGGCGAAGAAGAAAGTCGCCGCCAAGAAAGCCCCGGCGAAGAAAGTCGTGGCGAAGAAGGCTCCGGCGAAGAAAGTCGCGGCGAAGAAGGCGCCGGCGAAGAAGAAAGTCGCCGCCAAGAAAGCCCCGGCGAAGAAAGTCGCGGCGAAGAAGGCTCCGGCGAAGAAAGCCGTTGCCAAGAAAGCGCCGGCGAAGAAAGCCGCTGCGAAGAAGGCGCCCGCGAAGAAAGCGGCAGCCAAGAAGGCCCCTGCGAAAAAGGCTGCCCCTGCGAAGAAGGCGGCCCCCGCAAAAAAAGCTGAGCCGGCCAAGAAGCCGGCTGCCCCTGCCCCCGCGGCCGCTCCCGCCGCTCAGACCAAGCTCAACCCTCAAGCCGCCTGGCCGTTCCCGACGTCCAGCAAGCCCTGAGACAGCCTTGAGTTGATCTGAAGGCCCGGTGCGAAAGCACCGGGCTTTTTTTATTGCCGGCCCGCGGTCAGGCTTTGAGCGCGGCGTCCACCGTGTAGTTTTGCGGACCGCGCACCGCGATCTTGAGCGCCCCCAGGCGGTTGCCCAGTTCGGCGCAGCGCGCCAGCGGCCAGCCCTGCGAAAGGCCGTGCAGCAGGGCCGCGCGGAAGGCGTCGCCGCAGCCCGTGGGGTCGACCACGGCCTCGGCCTTCACACCCGGCACGCGCGTGGCCACGCCACCTTCCCACACGTCGCAGCCCTGGTCGGCGAGCGTGACCACCAGGCCACGCACGCGCTGGGAGATGTCCGCCAGCGACAGGCCGGTGCGGTCGCAGAGCATGCGGCCTTCGTAGTCGTTCACGGCCACCCAGCTCGCCTGGTCGATGAAGCGCAGCAGCTCTTCGCCATTGAACATGGGCAGGCCCTGGCCCGGATCGAACACGAAGGGCACGCCCGCGGCCTTGAGCTGCGCGGCGTGGGAGAGCATGGCCTCGCGGCCGTCGGGCGCGATGATGCCCAGCGCCAGGTCCTGGCGAGCGGGCACGGGCGTGTCGTGCGCGAAGGACATCGCGCCCGGGTGGAACGCGGTGATCTGGTTGTTGTCGCGGTCGGTCATGATCATGGCCTGCGCCGTGTAGGCGTCGGCCACGGTGCTCACGTGGGTGGTGTCCACGCCGAGTTCGCGCATGCGCGCGAGGTAGTCGGCGCCATCGCTGCCGAGCGCGGCGAGCGGGGCCACCTCGGCGCCCAGTTGCCGCAGCCCGTAGGCGATGTTGCCCGCGCAACCGCCGAAGTCGCGCCGCAGACCGGGCACCAGGAAAGACACGTTCAGGATGTGCAGCTGGTCGGGCAGGATCTGGTCGGCGAACCGGCCCTCGAAGGTCATGATGGTGTCGAAGGCCAGCGAGCCGCAAACGAGGATGGGCATGGTGTCGGAGGGTGGGTTTCAGGGATAGAAGACCAGGGCACGGTAACCCGCGGTGGGCACGCCCTCGCCGAGCGAAATCGAGAGGCGGAAGCTGACCGACAGGCGCCCACCGGGCGGCAGGGCGGCGGTCTCGACGGGCCAGTCCTGCGGCAGGAAGACCCGGCGCGAGATGACGAGCCCGTTGGGGTCGGTCAAGGTCAGTTCGAGCGCGGGCAGCGCCACCTCCAACGGCGACTGGTTGTGCAGCACGAGGTCGAACGAGTGGAAGTTGCCCAGGCGGCGCACCAGTTCGGCGCTGTCGATCACGATGGCGTCGATGCGGCGCACCGGCGCCAGGTCGCAGCCCAGCCAGCCGCAGGCCTGCACGATCAAGGGCTTGAGCGCGGGCTGGGCCGCCACCAGGCGGTGGCGCTGCTGGATGGCCCATTGGCCCCCGAGCAGCGCGGCCAGCAGCAGCGCCAGCAGCACCAGCGACACGCGCACGCCAGGCGACGACCAGAACGCGCGCCGGCGCGCCTGGCGCACGAAGCCGGGCTCGGCGTCGGGCGCGTCGGCATCGGCTGGGGGACGGCTGTCCATCCGCGCCTCGCTGGCGGGCGCGGGAGGGGCTGGCGCGGCGGGCGACGCATCGCTGTCGCCATCGGCCGGTGGGGCTTCGGGCACCAGGGGCGCCCGGGACGAATGCGCGAAGCGCTCGAGCTCGGCGTGGAAGTCGGACTCCGGCCCCTCGCGCGATTCGACGGCGAGCGTCTGCAGCACGCTGGGCACC
>NZ_MKSS01000135.1:15105-21678 GCF_001897365.1 Hydrogenophaga sp. 70-12 | reverse complement strand
CGCGCCGGCCATCACCGGCAGCATCAGCCTCAACCACGTGGGCAGTGGCACGACCACGCTCACCCGCGCCAGCACCTACAGCGGGGCCACCCACATCACCGGCGGCACGCTGCGCGCGGGCGTGGCCAACGCCTTCAGCGCCGCTTCGGCGCACACGGTCGGTGCTTCGGGTGCGCTCGACGCCGGCGATTTCGACCAGACCCTCAGCACACTGAACAACGCCGGCACGGTCTCGCTGCCCGGCGGCACGCTCACCATGACGGGCGCCTACGTGGGCCAGGGCGGCACCTTGCGCGTGGGCACGGCCCCGGGCGCGGGCGGCCTGGCCAGTGGCCGGCTGGTGCTCAATGGCGCGGGGGCCAGCGCCACCGGCACCACGCTGCTGGGCATCGCCCACTTCGGCGGCCTGGGCGCGCCTACCACGGGCGATGGCATCGAGGTCATCACCGCCACCGGCGGCGCCACCACCACCGCGCAGACCACCAAGGACGCGTTCCGCCTGGCCAACGGCGTCGTGGGCGGTGGCGCCTACCAGTACCGCCTGTACGCGGCCGACGCCAACGGCGTCGGCGAGAACTGGTACCTGCGCTCCGACGGCCTTCGCGGCGAAGTGGCGCTGTACGCGGTGGTGCCCGAGCAGTTCCGCGCGCTCGACATCGCCATGCTCGGCAACCGCCAGCAGCGCATGGGCGAATCGCGCGCAGGCACCGACAACAGCGGGCGCGAGCGCCAGGCCTGGGGCCGCGTGTTCAGCGTGGACCGCGACATCGCGCAGCAGGGCACGGTCAGCCCCACGAGCAACGGCCGCCTGAACGGCTTCCAGACCGGCACCGACCTGTGGAACGAAGGGGATTGGCGCGCGGGCCTCTACCTGGGCCAGCTCGAGGGCGACCTGGATGTGCGTGGTCAGGCCAGCGGCGCCGCGAACTACCTGTCCGGCCGCAACGACCTGCGCAGCCAGTACCTGGGCGGCTACGCCACCTGGCAGCGCGACAGCCTGAGCCTGGACGCCGTGCTGCAGCTCGGCCACCACCGCTACAGCGCCACGCCGGCGCAGGGCGAATCGAGCGCCGGCAAGGGCGACAGCCTGATGGCGTCGTTGGAAGCCGGCCAGGGTTTCGCACTCTCGCCGCGCTGGCTGATCGAGCCCTCGGTGCAACTGGCCTACCAGCGCCTGAGCCTGGACGAGACCGGCCTGAGCGGTGCCTCCGTGCAGCAGGACACCGATGGCAGCTGGATCGCTCGCATGGGGGTGCGCGTGAAAGGGCTTTTCAACGCAGGCCCCGGCGCGCTGCGCCCCTACGCCAGCCTGAACCTCTACAAGCGCAGCAACAGCACGGACATCACGCGCTTCGTCGGCGGCGCCGGTGGCACCGACATCAGCAGTCGCACCGGCGGCAGCAGCAGTGAGCTGAGCGCGGGCCTGGACTGGCGACTCAGCCCCACCGTCAGCCTGTACGGCGAGGTGAGCCGGCTGTGGGACCTGGGCGGCGACGCGCGCACCGGCAGCGGCCTGAGCGGTGGCGTGGGCGTGCGGGTGCTGTGGTGATCCGGGTCGGGGGCGGAGCGGCGCACGGCGCCTAGTCGCGCGCCCGGCCAGGCCCCGCGGCCTGCACTTCTTCCACGATCACCTTCTTCCACGCCGCGATGCGCGACTCCGTGACCATGGTGGCGTGCGCGGCGATGCTGATGGCCAGGTGCGGCGTGCCCTCGCTCGCGGGCAGGGCGCGGCCCATGCCGAAACCGTCGTCCACCACCGTGCCCTGGCTGATGGCGAAGCCGCTGCGGCGCACCAGGGCCACGGCGGCGCGCAGGCTGTCGGCGTTCAGGCGCGGGTAGCGGTCCAGCCCCGGCGCCACGGCGCGGATCATGTCGTCGGCGCGCGCGGGCTCGAGCGCGGCCAGCAGGGCGGTGGCGCCCGCGCCCACGCCGAGCAGGCGGCGTTGGCCCACGTCCACCGGAACGAAACGCACCACCGCGTTGCCGTCCACCTTGAGCAGGCACACGGCCTCGGTGCCGCTGCGCCGCATCAGGTAGGCGGTGACGCCCGTGCGCGCCGCCACCGCCTCCACCGCGTGGCGCCAGCGCCTCACGTCCTGCGAGCCCGCGGCGGGCGTGAGACCGAACTCGTGGATCAACGGGCCCATGCGGTAGCGGCGGCCATCGGCGCGCTCGACCAGGCGCTCGTCGAGCAGGCAGCCCAGGATGCGGTGCACCGTGGAGCGCGGCAGCGCCAGGCGCTGCGCGATGCCGGCGAGCGAATCGCCTTCGGCGCCGGCCTGGGCGATGGCGCGCAGGATGCTGGCCGCGCGGTGCACGGCCTGCGTGCCGTCGGAACTGGGGGGTGGCGGCGCGGCGGTGCGGGGCATGGTCTTGGTGGTCCGAGTTTTCGATCCAAGCATTCTGTCCACATCGTGGAACGTTGGGAATGTGTTTTCCCCTAAAGCGAAGGCCGCCAGGTTCCAGAGAGAGAAGGCCGTTCCTAGAATCGCGCCCCACTGGCCGCTTCCAGGCATGCAGGTCAGATGTTCCATCAATTGAAACAGGAGACAGACCCATGCCCCGCACGCCGATCCACCGCCCTTCTTCGCCGCGCCGCCGCTGGCTCGCGCGCGCCGCCGCCACCGCGCTGGCGCTGGCCGCCGCTGCCGGCGGCGCCTGGGCGCAGGCCGATTTCCCGAACCGGCCGGTGAAGCTGGTCGTGCCCTTTGCGGCCGGCGGCTCCGACACCATGGCGCGCGCCTTCGCCGAGAAGCTGGGCGCCGTGCTCCGGCAGCCGGTGGTGGTGGAGAACAAGCCCGGTGGCGCGGCCATCATCGGCTCGCAGCATGTGGCGCAGTCGCCGGCCGACGGCTACACCATGCTGTGGCTGGGCGGCGGCAGCCTCACGCCCGTGCTCATCAAGGACCTGAAGTTCGACATCCTCAAGTCGCTGCGGTCGGTGGTGAGCATCGCGCGCGGTGGCATGACGCTGATGGTTCCCGGCGCGATGCCGGTGAACAACTTCAGCGAGTTCCTGGCCTACGCCAAAGCGAACCCGGGCAAGCTGAACTACTCGCACACGGCCGGCAGCATCCTGCTGGCCACCGAGATGCTGAAGTCCAAGGCCGGCTTCGAGGCGGTGGCCATTCCGTACAAGGGCTCCACGCAGGTGGCCACGGCGCTGATGACGAACGAAATCCAGATGGGGATCGACGTGCCGGTGTTCTACCTGGGCATGATCAAAGAGGGGCGCATCAAGGCGATCGCGCACGGGGCGCAGGAGCGCTCCCCCTCGCTGCCCGACGTGCCCACGCTGGCCGAGGTGGGCGTGCGCGATCTGCAGTTCGCCTTCTCCTATGGCATCTGGGTGCCGGCTGGCACGCCCGACGCGGTGGTGGAGAAACTCAACGCGGCCTTCAACGAGGTCCTGAAAGACCCATCCATCCGCGAGCGCCTGGCGCAGGCCGGCGTGGTGCCCGTGGGCGGAGGCACCGAGGTGCACGCGCAGAACACGAAGGCCGAGCAGGACATGTGGGCGGCGGCGGCCAAGCAGATCGGGTACCACCCGCAATGAGCGTGCCGGGTTTGTTCTCTCTGGTGGGCAAGACGGTCGTCGTCACCGGCGGCGGCAAGGGCATCGGGCGTGGCATCTCGGACGCGATGGCGCGGTGCGGCGCGAACGTGGTGGTGTCGGGGCGCGGCGCCCTGGCGCTGGACGAGACGGTGCGCGGCGTGCAGGCCCTGGGCGCGCAAGCCCTCGCGGTGGTGGGCGACATCACGCGCAGCGACGACCGCGACCGCCTGATCGCCGCCACGCTCGAGCGCTTCGGCGCCATCGACGGCTGGGTCAACAACGCCGGCAGCGCCAGCCCCGCCGACGTCGGGCCGCTCGACACCATCGGCGAGGCGCAGTGGGACCGCGTGGTTGACCTCAACCTCAAGGCCGCGTTCTTCGCCGCGCAGGCCGCCGCGCGCGCCATGGTGCGCGGGGGATCGATCGTCAACATCAGCTCGCGCAGCGCCTCGTATCCCAACCCGGGCACGGGGCACTACGGCGCGGCCAAGGCGGCGCTGGAGAACCTCACGCGCACCATGGCCGCCGAATGGGGCTACCGCGGCATCCGCGTGAACGCGGTGGCGCCCGGCGTGGTGATGACGGATGAGCTGGCGAAGACCTTCGACACGCCCGAACGCATCCGCCGCCAGGTGCAGACCGTGCCGCTGCAGCGCCTGGGCCGCCCCGAGGACGTGGGGCCGCTGTGTGCCTACCTGGTGAGCGACGCGTCCGCGTGGACCAGTGGAACGGTGATCGGCGTCAACGGCGGCAGCTTCGTGCCCATGGGCTACCTGAGTTACCTGCACCAGGTCAACCGCGACGCCGCACCCGCCTGAAAGAACGACAGGGACTCACATGGATTTCTCGTGGACCGAGGAGCAGACGGCCTTGCGCGAACGCGTGCGCGACCTGCTCGCGCGCGAACTGCCGCCCGATTGGGCGCGCCTGAGCCGCCACGGCCCGGGCAGCCCGGAGCAGACGGCCTTCTCGCTGAATTTCTGCCCGAAGCTGGCCGAGGCCGGCCTGCTGGTGCCGCACTGGCCGGTGGAGCACGGTGGCCGCGGCGCGCCGCCCTGGCACCACTTCATCATCGGTGAAGAGCTCTGGGCCGCTGGCGAACCGCGCGGCGCGCAGTACATGAACGTCAACTTCATCGGCCAGACCATCATGCGTTTCGGTTCGGTGCCGCAGCAGCGGCGCTACCTGCCGCCGATGGCCGCGGGTCAGGCGATCTGGTGCCAGGGCTTCTCCGAGCCGTCGGCGGGATCGGACCTTGCGGCCTTGCGCACGCGCGCCGAGCGGCGGGGCCAGGACTATGTGATCAACGGCTCCAAGATCTGGACCTCGTACGCCGGCCTGGCGCAGACCTGCTTCCTGCTCGCGCGCACCGGTGGCGCGGGTCGCCAGGGCATCTGCATCTTCCTCGTGCCCATGGACACGCCAGGCATCACCGTGCGCGGCATTCCTTCGCTGATCGGCGAGGGCGACATCCACGAGGTCTTCTTCGACGACGTGGTGGTACCGGCCGATGCGCTGCTCGGCGAGGAGGGTCAGGCCTGGCCCATCATCGGCTGGGCGCTGTCGCACGAGCGCGTGGGCATCGCGCGCTACGCCTTCTCGCGCCGCGTGCTCGACGGCATGGTGCGCCAACTGCAGTCGCAAGGCCGCTTCGACGATCCGCTGATCCGGGCGCGCGCGGGCCAGGCGCTGGCCGCCATCGAGGCCGCGCGCCTGCTGGTCTACCGCGTGATTCACCAGCGCGCGCGCGGCCTGCCGCCCACGGCCGACGCCAACGTGGCCCGCACGGCCGTGATCGCGGCCGACCACCAGGTGTCCGATTTCGGCATGCAGTTCCTGCCCGACAGCTACTGCGGCGACGCCTTCCCGCTGCACCTCTCGCACCACGAACGCGCCATCGCCGCCGGCATCGCGGCGGGCGCGGCCGAGGTCCAGCTCAACCTGGTGGCGCAGGACTTCCTGAAGCTGCCGCGCGAGGCCCGCGCATGAACTTTGAACTCAACGACGACCAGCGCGCCCTGCTCGACGCGGTGGAGCAGGTGGTGCAGCACCACCTCGCGCGAACGCCCGCGCCGGCGCGCGTGGAGTGCCTGCCCGAACTGGACCGCGACCTGGAGCAGGGCGGCTACTTCGAGGCCATGACCACCGAAGGCCTGGGCCCGGTGGCCGCCGCCGCGATGGTGATCGCCCTGGCGCGCCTGCCGTTCTGCACCGAGCTCGGCGCGTCGGCGCTGCTGGCGCCGCGGCTGGGCCTGCCGCGCGTGTGCGCGGTGCTGGGCGAGGACCGGCACGCGCCGGCGCGCTTTCTCGCGCAGGCGGCCTGCGCGGTGGCCATCGAGGCCGATGGGGTGTTCGCCGCGGCGCTGGCGCCGGGCGAGGCGCGCGAGGTCGAGAGCCTGTGGGCCTACCCCATGGGCGAACTGGTGGCGCCCGAGGCCCTGTCCTGGCGGCGGCTCGATACCGACCCCAAGGCCTGCCTGGACCTCAGGCGCGTGGCCCTCGCCGCCGAGATCGCCGGCTGCCTGTCGGCCGCGCTGGCCAGCGTGGTGCAGCACGTGAGCGACCGGCGCCAGTTCGGCCGCCCGCTGGGCAGCCTGCAGGCCGTGCAGCACCGGCTGGCGCACAGCGCCGTGGCCGTGGAGGGGGTGCGCTGGCTGGCGCTGGCGGCGGCGGCGGGCAGTGTGCCGGCCGCGCTGGCATTGGGCCAGGCGCAGCAGGCCGTGCGCCCGGTGGCCTACGACCTGCACCAGTTCATGGGCGCCATGGGCCTCACGCTGGAACACCCGTTGCACCGCTGGACCTACCGCGCGCGGCGCCTGCAATCGGAACTCGGCGCGGCGGATCGCCAGTTCCAGCTCGCGGCCGGTCAGGCCTGGCCCGCATGACATGAGTTCAGGAAAGACCCGCACATGAAACGCCTGCCCCTCACCGGCATCCGGGTCCTGGACCTCAGCCGCATCCTCGCCGCGCCGCTGGCCGCGCAGTCCCTGGGCGACCTCGGCGCCGAGGTCATCAAG
>NZ_MKSS01000135.1:0-15076 GCF_001897365.1 Hydrogenophaga sp. 70-12 | reverse complement strand
GCCTGGACTACGACTCGCTCCAGCGCGTGAACCCGCGCCTGGTCTATTGCTCCGTCACCGGCTTCGGCCAGACCGGCCCCTACGCCGCGCAGCCCGGCTACGACACGGTGTTCCAGGCCATGAGCGGCCTCATGTCGGTGACCGGCCTGCCCGACGGCGTGCCCGGCGGCGGCCCCATGAAGACCGGGCCCAGCCTGGCCGACTTCATGGCCGGCCAGTTCGCGACCGCCGGTGTCCTGGCCGCGCTGTACGAGCGCGACACCCACTCGGGCGAGGGCGCGCACATCGACATCGCCTTGCTCGACAGCACCATCGTGGCGCAAACGCATTCGGTGGCGACCTACCTGGCCACCGGCCAGGTGCCGCCGCGCCGCGGCACCGAGGGCAACGGCGGCTTGCCTTCGCAGGCCTTTGCCTGCGCCGACCGCAGCGTCATCGTCATCTGCGGCAGCGAGGAGCAATACCGCCAGTTCTGCGAGGTGCTGGGCCATCCCGAACTGGCGAGCGACCCCCGCTTCGCCACCAACAGCGATCGCCTGCGCCACCGCGCGGAACTGGCTTCGACCTTCGGCGCCATCACCGCGCGCTGGACCTCGGCCGAGCTGCTCGCCGCGCTCAAGAACGCCGGCATTCCCAGCGGCCCGGTCAACAGCTACCCCGAGGTGTTCGCCGACCCGCAGGTGCAGCACCGTGGCGTGGCGCTCGTGGCCGAGCACGCGCAGGCCGGCCCCACGCGCTTCTGTGGCAGCCCGATCCGCTTCACCGGCGTGGCCGACCGCGCGCCCATGGCGCCGCCGGTGCTGGGCCAGCACACCGACGAGCTGCTGCTCGAGGTGCTGGGGCTCGATGAGGCCGCCATCGCGGCCTTGCGCGGGAAGGCCGTGCTCTGAGCCCGGGGGCCGCGATGGACGCGTACGACACCCTGTTGCTCGGCGTCGACGGCGGCGTGGCCCGCCTGACGCTCAACCGCCCCGAGGCGCGCAACGCCATCAGCCGCCGCATGGCCGATGAGCTGACCGAGGCGCTGCGCGCGCTGCGCGCGCGCGAGGACGTGCGCGTCCTGGTGCTGCACGGCGCGGGCGAGCACTTCTGCGCCGGCGGCGACGTCAAGGGCATGGGCGACGCCGGTCCGCGCGGCGCGCCCGAAGCCCGGGCCGGCATGGCGCGCTACCGCCACATGACCGAGGCCCTGCACGGTTTCGACAGGCCAGTCATCGCCGCCGTGGACGGCGTGGCCTACGGCGCCGGCTTCAGCCTGCTGCTGCTGGCCGACCTGGTGCTGCTGAGCGAGCGCGCGCGCCTGTGCATGGTGTTCGGGCGCGTGGGCCTGGTGCCCGATTGCGGCGCGCTGCACACGCTGCCGCGCGTGGTGGGCCTGCAGCGCGCCAAGGAGCTGGTGTTCTCCGCGCGCGAGGTCCGCGCGCCCGAGGCGCTGGCGCTGGGGCTGGCGATGGAGGTGCTGCCCGCGAAGACCCTGCTCGACCGCGCCCTGGCGCTGGCGGCGGCGCTGCGCGAGGCCTCGCCGCTGGCCTTGTCGCTCGCCAAGCGCGCCTTGAACCGGTCCTTCGACCAGGACCTCGCCGGCCTGCTCGACGCGGAGGCCGATGCGCAGGCGCTGGCCTTGTGCAGCGAAGCGCACGCCGAGGCGGTTCGGCGCTTCGTGCACAAGGCACCCGCACGCTTCGCCTGGCCGGACTGATGGGGCGCGCTCAGAGGCGGCGCCGCAGCGCCTCGAAGAACAACTCGGACTGCAGGCGTTCGCCCAGGGTCTGTTCGGCCACGCGCGCGGCCATCTCGGGCGTGCTGGGCGCCAGCGGCAGGCCACTGGAGGCGGCGAGCACCTGCGCCATGCAGGCGCGCTCCAGGTAGTAGAGGTCGTCGAAGGCGTGGTCGATGCGCGCGCCGCAGACGATGACGCCGTGGTTGGCGAGGAAGGCCACGTCGGCGCCGCCCATGGCGCGCGCGATGCGCTCACCCTCGGCGTGGTCGAGCGCGAGGCCGTTGTAGACCGGGTCGCTGGCCACGCGGCCATGGAAGCGCATGGCGTTCTGCGACAGCGTGCTGTCCAGCGCGCGCTCGCGCGTGAGCGTGAGCGCGGTGGCGTAGGGCATGTGGGTGTGCAGCACCACGGCCTGGCGCGCCACGCGGTGCACGCCGGCGTGGATGTGCATGGCCGTGCTCTCCACCGGGTGGCGGCCCGCGAGCGCACGGCCCTGCGTGTCCACCATGACGATGTCCTCGGCCTGCACCTCCTGCCAGAGCAGGCCGCGCGGGTTGAGCAGGAAGCGGCCCGAGCCGTCGGGCAGCTCCACGCTGAAGTGGTTGCACACGCCTTCGGACAGGCCGAAGTGCGCGGCGGCGCGCAGCGCGAGCGCGAGGTCGGCGCGCAGGCGGCGCACGGGTTCGGTGTGGAAGTCTTGTTCGTGGTTCATGCGTTGATGTCGGTGAGATCGGCCGCCACCAGCCGGGCGGCCGCGAGGTCCCAGCCCGCCCAGCCGCAGTTCTTGAAGAACACCGGGCCCGCCGGGCGCGGGCGCGCCAGCCAGTCGGCCAGCGTGGGCACGGCGGGCACGTCGAGGCCGGCCTGCAGCAGGTCGCCGGCCTCGTGGTCGGCGTCGCGCGTGTCCACCGCCAGCGCGCCGCGCGCGGCGACGTGGCGGCAGACCTCGGGCGCCCATTCGAGCATGGTGGGCGTGAAGGCGCCCACGGCGGCGATGAAGGCGTCGTCGCGCGGCAGGGCGCGCAGCGACGCGGCCTGCGCCGGGGTGGCGCTCACCACCAGCGGGCAGTCGGCGAGCGCGGCGTTGGCGTCGTCCACGCGCCGGGCGTCCAGGCCGAGGTCGCGCGCGTGCGCGACCAGGGCATCGGCGCTGGCCGCACCGCGCGAGGCCACGCGCACCTGCCGAACGCCCAGACCACTGGCGAAGGCCTCCAGGTGGGCGCGCCCCTGCACGCCGGCGCCCACGATGAGCAGCGGGCCGTCGGTGCGCGGCGCGAGCGTGCGCGCGGCCAGCAGCGAGACGGCGGCGGTGCGGCGCGCCGTCACCGTGGGACCGTCGAGCAGGGCCAGGCGGCGGCCGTCGCGCGCGTCGAACACCACCACGTCGCCCTGGATCGCGGGCAGGCCGCGCGTGGCGTTGTCGGCGACGAAGCTGATCAGCTTGGTGATGGCCACGCGCGCGTCGGTGGCGGGCATGGCGAAGAAGGTGCCGCCCGCGGGCAGGGGCAGCACGGTGCGCGCCGGCACCTTCACCGTGGGGTCGCGCAGCAGCGCGGCGATGGCGTCGGCGAGCGCGGGGTAGGGCAGGGCGGCGGCGGTGGCCTCGGCGGCGTACAGGCGGGGTGGGCTCATGGACCGATGATGCGGCATGGCGCCGGCCCCGCGGACAAAAAATTGCCCGTGTCAAGCCCGGTCTGAAATTCAGCCGAGGCTTGAAACATTAAACGGGACAGTAGGTTAGCTCTGTTTTGGGCCGCATGGGAGAGTTGCGGCTTCGTGGGCTAGGTGCCACATAAGAGCGTCAAGAGAGAAAGTACGAGCGCGCTGTATCGAATCCGAATGACCAGCAGCAACCGACTTGTAGCTGAAATAGTACACCACTCAAGCCGCCGCACATGGAATAGATGACCACCTGCTTCGACAGGTGGGCGGTGCGGCAATTTCGCGGCCTGCTGCGCGCGCAGGCCGCTTATCTCTTCTCGGATTCTCTCTCAGGCGCAAGCAACGGTTTCAGCCTTGCGCACCGGAATCCACCCCGGCGCCGCTTCCACCGCACGCCATAGGCCATCGGGAATGGACAGCGCCGCGCGCTTGTCCAGATCCAGCTCCTGGCAGATCTGCGCATCGCAGCGCGCCTGTGCCAGTCCCACCCAATCCGGATTCATCACCAGCCCCTTGCCCACGACCGCCAGCGACAGCCCCAGATCAAGCGCAGCCTGGGCCTGCTCGGGCGTGCGCAGCATGCCTGCCGCCAGCATCGGCACGCGCTTGCCAACGTGCGCAATGACCTGTTCCACCGTGAGGCGAGTGTCGGCGCTCAGCGGGCGCGCGCCCAGCACGTCGTTGAGCGAGGCATGCAGGTAGTCGATGCCCTCGGCGATCAGCCCGTCCACCAGCGCGCAGATGTCCGGCACGCGGTAGCCGCCGTCCTCGCGCTCCTCGGGCGAGATGCGATAGCCCAGCAAGAACGGCCGCTTGGCATGGGCAGCAATTACGCGCTTGGCCTCACGCACCACAGCCAGCGCGAAGCGCATGCGGTTTTCCTGCGAGCCGCCCCATGCGTCATCGCGCTGGTTGTAGCGCGGCGAGAAGAAGTTCTGCAGCAGGAAGCCGTGCGCGCCATGCAGTTCCACACCGTCGAAACCGGCCTCGATGGCCCGGCGCGTGGCCTCGCCGAAGGCATGCACCATCTCCAAAATCTCTTTATGCGACAAAGCTCGCGGGGTCACGTCGCCCCGGTTGAAAGGCCCACCCAGCGCATTGACGGCGCT
The DNA here is from genome assembly GCF_001897365.1 of Hydrogenophaga sp. 70-12. Lineage (NCBI taxonomy): Bacteria > Pseudomonadati > Pseudomonadota > Betaproteobacteria > Burkholderiales > Comamonadaceae > Hydrogenophaga > Hydrogenophaga sp. 70-12. Next base: position 10,585 of record NZ_MKSS01000135.1, on the reverse strand, counting down.
GGCGCTCACCAGTTCGCCCCCAGGCACGGCGTCCACCACCGCCTTGTTACCCGCGTGGAAGATTTGCAGCACTGCCGTAGCGCCGCCGCTCTTGGCGGCCTCGGCCAGCCGCCGCAGGCGAGGAACGAAACGGTCGTCATAGGCAGCGAACTCGTCGGTGAAACCGATGCCGCTCTCCGTCACATGCGTGCAGCCGGTGATGACCATGCCCACGCCCTGGGCGCGGCGGCGGTAGTAGTCCAGCTCCGCATCCGAGATGGAGCCATCGGGATTGGCCGACCAGGTGGTCATCGGCGCCATTACCACGCGGTTGCGCAGCGTCAGGCCGTTGTCAAAAGCAAAAGGTTGGAACAGAGTGGCGTGTTCAGCAGTCATGGAGAAACCTCGGCGCAACGCAGGCGCCCCAAAAGAAAGTCATAAGACTTCCAATCTGAGGCCAAAGTGGCTGCATGCCAAGATTTCCAATCTGTACAACAGTATTCAGTCCGGATTGACAATCAGACGATAAGAACGCCGCTCAGCGGCCCCGCTTCTTCTTGGAGGGCGGTTGCCGTCGAGTTTTCATGCCCTCGCGCTTCTCGACCAGGAAGTCAATCAACGCTCGCACCTTGGCGGGCATCTGCGCGCGGGTCGGCGCATAGATATAGAAGCCCGCGAAGGGCTTGCACCAGGGCTGCAGCACCCGCACCAGCGCGCCCGACTCCAGATGTTGCTGCACGGCAATGTCGATGTGCTGGATGAGGCCCACGTTCTGCAAGGCGGCGCGGATCATGCCGTCGTCGTTCGTGATGACGCTGCCCTGCGGCTCCACGGTAAAGGCGTGCCCGTCTTCCTCCGGCGCAGTGAACTCCCACGGCAGGATCGCGCCACCGGGCATCCGAAACCGCAGGCAGTTGTGCCGTGCCAGATCGGCGGGTGTGGCCGGTTGCCCATGGCGCTCGAAGTACGCAGGCGTGCCCACCACCGCCATCTCCAGCGCGGGCGTGATCGGCACCGCCACCATATGCTCGGCCAGGCTCTCGCCCACGCGGATGCCCGCATCACAGCCATCGGCCACGATGTTGGCCAGCGCATCGTCGGCGACCATTTCCAGGTGGAGCTTGGGGTAGCGGGTGCAGAACTCCTCCAAGTGCGGTTCCAGCAGGGTCTTGGCGGCCACGCGGGACGTATTCACGCGCACCAGCCCCGAGGGCTCGTCCCGTGCGTCATGCATGGTGCGCACCGTTCGCTCCACGGCGACCAGAGCCGGATACCACACGTCATAGAGGCGCTGGCCTTCCTCGGTCAGGATGACCCGGTTCCACACCACCTGCACGCGGCTCTGCCCGTGGCTGACCCGGCTGTTGTAGCGCCCGAGGATGCGCGATCCCTGCGGGATCAGCAGGAACTTGCCCGTGGCCGAGTCATAGACCGGCTCCGTCACCGTGGCGATCACGTCGCCCGGCAGGTCGGACTTGATGCCCGTCACCAGTGCGCCCGCGATCACCGTTCCGGCCATGACCTGATACGGCGACGCCGGCGGCGCCAGATGGCCGGAATTACGGGTTTCCGTAGAACCGCTTTGCAGGAACGCCTCGTTCTGGTCTTGCCGGCTCTGCGCAGCGGCCGGGGCGGCAAGCTGGGCCGCCACCGAGGCCGGCCCGGCGGCGAGCGGGTCGAAGGCGGCGAGCGTGCTGGCAGCGCCAGGGGCACCCGGCGTCGCCTGCGCCACCGTGGGCGTGGCGGCGGCCTGGCCCTGGCCGCCTGAGCGAAAGAACACCGACGAAGCCGCCGCCGCTTCCGCCTCCTTGCGCAAGGCATCGTTCGGATCATGGCCGGGGGCCGCGTAAGCGGCCATGGCGGGCTGCTGCGAGATCACGATGGCCGGGCCAAGATCGCCCGGCAACGGCGGCCCTAGCTCGGGCACAGCGGGCGGCAAGGCCGGCGGCAGCTTCGAGTAGTCCGCCGGCAGCGCATCCAGCCCTTCGGACTTCGAGACGCGATCGACGTTGTAAAGCTCGGTCTGCTCGCCCGCGCCGCGCCGCTGCGGTTGCAATGACCAGATCGTGGCCCCGAGCACGGCGACCGACAGGCCGCCGACGAGGACGGCCAGCGTGCGCCGGTTCAGGCGTGTGACCGGGCGCGGCTGGGCGCGCAGCGCCACGGCCTCGGGCGCGACCTTGCCCGCCTGCGGCGTGGCGAGGTCGGGAGTGTCGTCCTGGCTCATTGTCAGTTCCTCCGTGCCACGCCATCCGTGCGCTCGATCCGCACCACGTCGCCCTTGTCGCCGCCCAGGCGCAGCTCCGCCGCGCCAAAGAGGCGATCCACGATGTAGTACGGCGAGCGGAAGCGGTAGTTCACCAGTTGGCCGTCACCTTCGGCCCCGATCACGAACAGCGGCGGCAGGTCGCCTTGCGCGATGCCGGCGGGAAACTGGATATAGACCTTCTGCCCGTCGTCGAAGGCGCGCAGCGGCTTCCACGGCGGATTGCTGCCGCTGATCGCGTAGCGGAAGCGCAGGTTCTCCAGCGACAGGCCGCTATCGACCGGCGCGGCGGCGCTGGCCGCCTGCGCCTGGCGCTGCAAGGCCAGCATCCGATCGCGCGGGTACTCCCAAGACACCGACGCCATCCACGTCTTGTCCGTGGAAGTCAGCTCCAGCAGATACGTCCTGCGGCTGGTGGTGATGACCAGATTGGTCTTGAGGCCCGAGCGGATGGGCTTCACCAGCACGTTCACGCGCAGGTCGGCACCGCCGCCGCTGGACGTGTCGCCCACGATCCAGCGCACGGTATCGCCGGCGGCCACCGTCACCAGCTCCTCGCCGGGCTGGAGCGACACCACGGTCACGCGGCCCACGGCCGCATAGACCTGATAGAGCGCGCCATCCGTGAAGGGCCACACCTGAATCGCGTTGACGTAGCCCTCGCGCGTGGGCGCGACGCGGGCCTCGGCATTGGCCCGCGACACGCGCACCTTCTCGTCGGCAGGTTCAGGCGTGGGCTTGGCGTCCTTGGCCTCGGGGACCGGCATCAACTGCGCCGGCATCGGCAGCACCTCGGGCACGGCCACGACTTCCACCGGCGCGGGTGGCTCGGGCAGCGGCAGGGCCTGCACCGGCTCATCGAGCGAGATGATCGGCGGTGGCTTGCCCTGCGTGGCGCAGCCCGCGAGGGTGAGCACGATCAACGGCAAGGCGGATTTACGGAAAACATCATTCATGGTTTTGCTCCTTCGGAAGAATCCAGTTCGCGACTCCACGACAGGCCGTTGACGTAGATGCCCAGCGGGTTCTTGCGCAGGCGTTCCTCGGTGCGCGGCGGCTGGAGCACGATGGACACCACGGCGGTCCACCGTTCCAGGCCCGCCGCGGCGCCGTTGACGTAGCGGCGTTCCGTCCAGCGCACGTTGAAAGACGTGTCGCTGGCGCGCACGACGCTGGCGATCTGCACCGTCACCGATTCCTTGCCGATGCGCGCGAACGGGTCGTTGACCCGCGCGTAGTCGTTGAGCACGGCCGCGCCCTTGTCGGTCGTGTAGTCATAGGCGTCCAGCCAGTTCTGCCGGACGACGATGGGGTCGATGGACAGCGAGCGCACCAGCGTCACGAAGCGCGCGATGTGGTGCGCCGTCTGCGCATCGCCCGGCCGGTACGGCGTGGCGGCTTCGCCCACGGCGCGCACCTGGCCCGTGTTGTCCACCTCCACGACGTAGGGTGTGACGATGGACTGCGCCGAGCGCCACACCAGGCCGCCGGCCATCAGCAGCGCGAGCGTCAGGCACCCGAACGCCATCAGGCGCCAGTTCTTCGCCTGCACGCGCGGCGAGCCGATACGGTCGTCCCACACCTGGCCGGCAGCTTGGTACGGCGTGGCAGGCTGCGGCGTGTCGGCGTAGCGCACCTGCGGTTTCTTGAATCGCATGGTCAGTTCTCCTTGTGAATCGCGTCAGTCGTCGGAGCCGCGCAGGCTCGGGCCTTGCCCAGAGCCGCCGCCATCGCCACCGCGCAGCGCGTGGGCGGCGGTGGTCGCGGCCTGGGTGAGTTGCTGGCGGCGGTGCAGCCGCTTGGCCCAAGCGGGCTGCTCGGGCGTCTGTGCGGCGACACCGGCGGGGGCTTCACTCGCGGCGGCCTGGCTGGCTGACGCGCCGGCGTCGCCATCCCAGCCAGCGCGGAACGGTGCGGCTATGCGCTGCCCGGCGGACTTCGCGCCGGTCTTGGCGACGTTGCCCAAGCCCGCCATCGCGCCCTTCGCGCCGCCGCCGGCGGCAGCGGAACCGGCCTGGAACGCCGACTTCGCGCTGCCGGCCGCCGACGTGGCGGCACGCGCGCCGCTGCCGGCCAGCTTGGCGGCGGCCGGGGCCATGCGCGCACCGGCGGCCACCGCGCCGCCGACGCCCGTAGCCGCTGCACCGACGGCCACCGCCGTTCCGGCCGCGCCGATGGCGGCGCCGACCATCGCGCCCGCGCCGAGCTGCGGCGCACCGGACACGAGACCGGTGGCGATGCCGGGGCCGAAGATCCCCAGCGCCAGCAAGGTAAGCGAAGCCAGCATGATGACCAGCGCGTGGTCGATGGACGGCTCGGCGGGATGGACTTGGAACTGCGCGAACAGGCCCGAACCGATGCCGACGATCACGGCCAGCACCAGCACCTTGACGCCGGCGGACACGACGTTGCCCAGCACCTTCTCGGCCAGGAACGAGGTCTTGTTCCAGAGCGCGAACGGCACCAGCACGAACCCGGCGAGCGTGGTCAGCTTGAACTCGATCAGCGTGATGAAAAGCTGGATCGCCAGCACGAAGAAGCACAGCACCACGACCAGCCAGGCGAGGAACATCACCGTGATGGCATCGAGGTTCACGAACACCTCGGGGAAGCCAGCCATCTCGCCGACCTGCTCCAAGATCGGCGCCCCGGCGTCGATACCGGCTTTCGCCAGTCGTCCCGGCTGCAAAAAAAAAAGCCCGCCGGGCGGCGGGCTTTGTCTCGGGGCCGGACCGTTCAGATCTTGGCCGAGGTGATGTAGCTGTCGTAGCGCCACTCGGAGAAGCGGCTCCACAGGATCTGGTCGCGCTGGAAGGCGCGCATGTCCTGGTGGATCTTCTTGAACTCGGGCGACTTGGCCTCATGCTCGGCGAAGACCTCCATCGCGGTCTTGAAGCCGGCGTCCATCACGGCCTTGGGGAAGGCGACCAGCTTGGTGCCCGAGGCCACCAGGCGCTTGAGGGCGATGGGGTTCTGCGCGTCGTACTTGGCGGTCATGTCGCGCGCGGCCACGGCACCGGCGGCGCGCACGATGGCCTTGTTCTCGGCGGACAGGGCGTCGAAGGCCTTCTTGTTGATGAAGAACTCCAGCTCGGCGCCGCCTTCCCACCAGCCGGGGTAGTGGTAGAAGGGCGCGACCTTGTTGAAGCCCAGGCGCTCGTCGTCGAAGGGGCCGACGAACTCGGTGGCGTCCAGCGTGCCCTTCTCCAGGGCCTGGTACACCTCACCGGCGGGCATGTTCTGCGCCACCACGCCCAGCTTGGCCATGGACTCGCCGAACAGGCCGCCGCCCATGCGCATCTTCAGGCCCTTGAGGTCGGCCACGGTCTTGATTTCCTTGCGGTACCAGCCGCCCATCTGGGTGCCGGTGTTGCCGGAACTCATGGAGAGGATGTTGTACTTGGCGTAGAACTCGTCCATGAGCTTGCGGCCGTTGCCGTGCTCCATCCAGGCGTCCATGTGGCGCGCGGTCAGGCCGAAGGGCACGGCGCAGCCGAAGGCGAAGATGGAGTCCTTGCCGGTGAAGTAGTAGGACGCGGTCTGCGCCATCTCGATGGTGCTGTCCTGGATCGCGTCGACCACGCCGAAGGCGGGCACGATCTCGCCGGCGGCGTGGATGGAGACCTCGAACTTGCCGCCGGACAGCGCCTTCACGGTCTCGGAGAACTTCTCGGCCGAACCGAAGATGGTGGGCAGCGATTTCGGGAAGCTCGACGCCAGGCGCCAGCGCACGGCGGCCTGGGCATGCACCGCGGGTGCGATGCCGGTGGCGAGCACGCCGGCGATGCCGGCGTTCTTGATGAGGGAACGGCGATCCATGGAAATTGACTCCTCGGGAAACGGGGGTTGGGGTTGCGGACGCAACCACCTATAGGGAGGGGCAGTATGCCACCCCCCATTCCTAGGGTTTCCACTAGATCGCGCCCCACCCCAAGGCCTGGGCCGCGCGCGCCTGGGCCTGGAGGATCAGGCAAGCATCTCGCAGCCCTGTGCTAACACCCCCGGGGGACGCTGGCCAACACTCCCGGCCATGCCGGCGGCCTGGGCCCCGGCATGGCCGATCCGCTTCCTTTTCCCCTTGGGAGACCCCATGACCACCCTTCAAGTCAATGGCCGGAACCACACGCTCGATGTGGACCCCGGCACCCCCGTGCTCTGGGCCCTGCGCGACAACCTGGGCATGACCGGCACCAAGTTCGGCTGCGGCGCGGCGCTGTGCGGCGCCTGCACCGTGCACCTCGATGGCCAGGCCATCCGCTCCTGCATCACGCCCGTGGGCAGCGTGGAGGGCCGCGCGATCACCACCATCGAGGCCGTGGCGCAAGGCGAGGACCGCGTGGGCCGCGCCGTGCACGAGGCCTGGGTGAAGCACGACGTGGCGCAGTGCGGCTACTGCCAGAGCGGCCAGATCATGAGCGCCACGGCCTTCCTCAAATCGCTGCCCAAGGGCCAGCGGCCGAGCGCCGCCGACATCGACGCGGCCATGGCCGGCAACGTGTGCCGCTGCGGCACCTACGAGCGCATCCGCGCCGCCGTGGCCGAGGCCGCGCGCGCCATCGCCTGACGGAGGAACGGACATGCTGCCTTCCACCTTCACCCCCGAACTGCCCCGCGCGCTGCAGCTGATGCTGGCGCGCGGCGGCGCGTCCGCCGAGGGCGCGGCCGAGCTGCCGCGCCGCGGCTTCCTCAAGCTCGCCGTGGCCAGCGGCTTCGCGCTGGGCCTCGCGCCCCTGGCCGCCCAGGCCCAGGGCGCGGGCGCGCCCGACGCGGCGCTCAAGCCCACGCAGCGGCCCGGCGCCTTCGTCGCCATCGCCACCGACGGGACCGTCACCGTCACCGTGAACCGGCTCGAATTCGGCCAGGGCGTGCAGACCGCGCTGCCCATGGTGCTGGCCGAGGAGCTGGACGCCGACTGGAGCCAGGTGCGCAGCCAGCTCGGCACCAATGACCCGGCCTACGCCGACCCGCTGGCGGGCATGCACCTCACGGGCGGCTCCACGGCCGTCAAGAACAGCTTCACGCAGTACCGCGAACTCGGTGCCCGCACGCGCGCCATGCTGGTGGGCGCGGCCGCCGCGCGCTGGCAGGCCGACCCGGCCACGCTGCGCACCGAGGCCGGCCACGTCATCGGTCCCGGCGGCCGCCGCGCCAGCTACGGCGAACTGGCCGAGGCCGCGATGCAGCAGCCCGTGCCCGAGCGCGTGGCGCTGAAGGACCCGAAGCGCTTCAAGCTCATCGGCCAGCCCACCACGCGGCTGGACGCGCGCGCCAAGAGCAGCGGCCGGCAGGACTTCGGCATCGACGTGCGCCGCCCGGGCCAGCTCACGGCCGTGATCGCGCGCCCGCCGGTTTTCGGCGCCAAGCTGCGCTCGGTGGACGACGGCGCCGCGCGCGCCGTGAAAGGCGTGAAGGCCGTGCTGCGCGTGCCACTGGACCGCGGCGCCGAGGGCGTGGCCGTGGTGGCCGAGGGCTACTGGCCCGCCAAGCTCGGGCGCGACGCGCTCAAGCTCGACTGGGCCAGCGACGCGGTGGACAAGGTCGACAGCGAACGCCAGCTCGCCCAGTACCGCGAGCTCGCCGGTCGGCCCGGCGCGGTGCATTTCGACGCCGACATGGCGCCGCTGGCCACGGCGCCGAAACGCATCGAGGCCGAGTTCGTCTTTCCCTACCTCGCGCACGCGCCCATGGAGCCGCTCAACTGCACGGTGGAGCTCGCCGAGGGCGGCGCCACGCTGTGGGTGGGCACGCAGATGCCGGGCCTGGACGGCCTGGCCGCGGCGCGCGCCCTGGGCCTCAAGCCCGAGCAGGTGCGCGTGAACGTGCAGGCGGCCGGCGGCGGCTTCGGCCGGCGCGGCGTGCCCAGCAGCGAGTACGTGGTCGAGGCCTGCCAGATCGCCCGCGCCGCGCGCGAGGCGGGGGTGCGCGCGCCGGTGCGCACCGTCTGGAGCCGCGAGGACGACATCAAGGGCGGCTACTACCGCCCCATGCACCTGCACCGCGCGCGCATCGGCTTCGATGAGCGCGGCCGCGTGCTGGCCTGGGACCACGTGATCGTGGGCCAGTCCATCATCGCCGGCAGCCCCTTCGAGCCCTTCATGGTGAAGAACGGCGTGGACCAGACCGCCGTGGAAGGCATGCGCGCGCCCTATCCGCTGCCCATGCGCCTCACCGTGCACCACCCCCAGCTGAACGTGCCCGTGCTGTGGTGGCGCAGCGTGGGCTCCACGCACACCGCTTTCGTGATGGAGACGCTGATCGACCAGATCGCGCGCGAGACGAACCAGGACCCGGTGGCCTACCGGTTGGCGATGTTCGGCGATCAGCACCCGCGCCACCGCGACGCCCTGAAGCTCGCGGTGGACAAGAGCGGCTACGGCAAGCGCAAGCTGGCCGAGGGCCGCGCCTGGGGCGTGGCGGTGCACGAGAGCTTCGACTCGGTGGTGGCCTACGTGGTCGAGGCCTCGGTGAAGGACGGCGCACCCGTGCTGCACCGGGTGACGGCGGGCGTGCACTGCAACCTCGTGGTCAACCCGCGCACGGTGGAGGCGCAGGTGCAGGGCGCGGCGCTGATGGGCCTGGGCATGTGCCTGCCCGGCGCGGCCATCACGCTCAAGGACGGCGTGGTCGAGCAGGGCAACTTCGGCGACTACCGCGTCGCGCGCATCACCGAGATGCCGACGGTGGCCGTGCACACCGTGCCCAGCGCCGACCCGCCCACCGGCATGGGCGAGCCCGGCCTGCCGCCGCTGGCGCCGGCGTGGGCGAACGCGCTGGCGAGGATCACCGGCAAGCCCTTGCGCGACCTGCCCTTCAAACTGGGGTAGCACCCCCGCCGCGCTTCGCGCGACCCCCTCGAGGGGGTGGCACCTGCGGCCTGGCACAGCCGGTTCCGCGGTGCCTCTGGGGGCGCTGCTTCAGGCGGGCACCGGTGTGTATCCCTCGCCGGTGCCCAGCGCGCTCTCCAGGTCGCGCAGCGGCGACAGGCCGAACTGGCGGCTGTACTCGCGGCTGAACTGGGAGGCGCTCTGGTAGCCCACGCGGTAGCCGGCGCTGCCCACGTCCAGCCGCTCCACCAGCATCAGCCGGCGCGCCTCCTGCAGGCGCAGGCGTTTCTGGTACTGCAGCGGCGTCATGGCGGTGACCAGGCTGAAGTGGTGGTGCAGGGACGAGGCGCTCATGCCCACCTGGCTGGCCAGGGCCTCGATGCGCAGCGGCTGCCGGTAGTTCTGGCGCAGCCAGGCGATGGCCTTGGCGATCTTGTTGCTGGGGCTGTTGGCCGAGGCGATGCGCAACAGGGCGGGGCCGTGCGGACCGGTGAGCAGGCGGTAGAGGATTTCCTGTTCGATCAGCGGCGCCATGGCCGCGATGTCCTGCGGGCGCTCGAGCAGGCGCACCAGGCGCAGCATGGCGTCCAGCAGCTCCAGCGGTGCCTTGTGCACGGCCACGCCGCGCAGGCTGTCGCCGCGCAGGGCCTCGGGCGGCAGGCTCACGCGCGACAGCACCTCCTGCAGGCGCGCGCCGTCGATGGCCATGCCCAGGCTCAGCTTGGGCCGCTCGGGCGTGGCCTGCACGATGCACGAGATCACGGGCAGGTCCAGCGTCACCACCAGGCAATCGCCGACGCCGTAGTGGTAAACCTCCTCGCCCAGGGTGAGGCGCTTGGCGCCCTGCGTGACCAGCGCGAAGCAGGGCCACTGCGCCGTGTGCATGGGCAGCGAGGGCGAGCTCTGGCGGGCGAAGAACAGGTGGTCCACCGCGGTGGGCGTGAGGCCGTCGCGGTCGGTGGATCGGGCAATGATGCCGTTGATCTCGCTCAGGTAGTCGTCGGGCTTGAGCATGGGGCGTTCAGACGTAGGGGCGGCGCCGGGATGATCCCGCAAATGGCCCGATCCTCCACGCCCGTGGGGTCAAACGGGCGCGGGTCCGCAGGATCGGGCAAGCCCGGCGGAGGATCGTGGCAGCCGCCCGTCGGGCTGTCGCGCGGCCCTGGTCACAATCGCTCCCTCCCATCCGTCTGGCGCGTCATGAACGATCACACCCTGGACAGCTTCCTGCGCCTGCGGCCCCGGCTGCGGGGCATCGCCTACCGCATGCTGGGCTCGGCCGCCGACGCCGACGAGGTGGTGCAGGACGCCTGGCTGCGCTGGCACGGCACCGAGCACGCGTCGGTGGACAACGCCGAGGCCTGGCTGGTCTCCGTCACCACGCGCCTGGCCATCGACCGGCTGCGCGCGGCCCAGTCGCGGCGCGAGCAGTACGTGGGCACCTGGCTGCCCGAGCCCATCCTCACCGAGGCCGAGGCGCCGCACACGCCCGAGCAGATGCTGGAGCGGGCCGACC
>NZ_MKSS01000134.1:0-15138 GCF_001897365.1 Hydrogenophaga sp. 70-12 | reverse complement strand
TTCGACATCGACGCCGCCGCGCTCGCGCGCTTCAGCGAACGCGGTGGCACGGCCTGCGACTCGCCGGCCAGCGCCGCGCAAGGCGCCGAGGTGCTGCTGCTCATGGTGCATGACCAGCAGCAGGTGGAGCGCGTGCTCGAAGGACCCAGCGGCGCCCTCAAGCGCCTGCTGGCGGGCAGCGTGGTCTGGCTGGGCAGCACGGTCCCGCCGGCCTGCGCCGCTGCCTGGGCCGAGCGGCTGGCCGAGCGTGGCATTGGGCTGATCGACGGCCCGGTGAGCGGCGGCGCCACCGGCGCCGAAGGCGGCGAACTGGTGGCGATCTGCGGCGCCAGCGACGAGGCCTTGGCGCGCGCCGGCTTCGCGCTGCGCGCCTGCACCCGCCACGTCTACCACGTGGGCCCGCCCGGCGCGGGCGCCACCGTGAAGATGATCAACCAGCTGCTGGTGGCGGCGCACGCCGCGCTCACGGCCGAGGCCATGGCGCTGGCGCACCGCGCGGGCGTGGAGCCGCTGCAGCTCATCGAGGTGGTGTCGAACAGCGCCGGCCAGTCGCGCATCTTCGACAAGCGCGCGCCGCGCATCGCGGTGGGCGATCACGCGGTGCACGTGTCCATCGACACCTTGCGCAAGGACCTGGGCATCGCCATCGACACCGCGCGTCAGCTCGGGCTGGCGCCGCGCCTCGCGCTGGGCGTGCAGGCGCTGCTGGACGAGGCCAGCGGCGCGGGGCAGGGCGCCGACAGCGACACCCGGCTCATCGAACGCTACCTGGTCCCGCTCGGGCCGCGCTGACGGCCCCCCAAGAAAAACGGCCCCGAAGGGCCGTTGTCGTGGGGCGAGCGGGTCGTCGCGGGGGCTTACGCGCCGGCGGACACCGACGCGATTTCGCCGCGGGCCACCAGGCCCAGGCGCTCGGCTTGCGCGGCTTCGGCGCGCACCTGCGCACGGCTCAGGCCGCTGTCGGCCACCTTGTCTTCCACTGGGAAGACCTCACCGCGGGCCACCAGGCCGGCGCGGTTGGCTTGCACGGCCTCGGCCTGCACTTCGGCGCGGCTCAGGGTGGATTGGAAGTTGAAGACTTCGTTGCCTTCGATGGGGCCTTGGGCGAAAGCGGCACCGGCGCCCAGGGCAAGAGTCAGGGAGAGAGCGATGTTTTTGGCGGCGTTCATGGCAGTTCCTTAAAGATAACGGGTGGTTAACGGGGTTTTGCTTTTCATGCCGCTTGGTGTTCCGGCATGGGATGAACTGTAAGGATTGCCGTCTCGGGAATAAACAACCGGATGCGGAATGAACAGTTGCCGAACCAGAAATAATCCCCGGCTCCGCTAAGCTGTGCCCCCATGCCACGCGACCCCGACGCCCTGTTCAAGACCGTGCTGCAGGTGTTGGCCATCCTGGGCCTCATGGGCCTGCTGGCCATGGTCTTCCACAAGGCCTTCACCGACCTTGCCTTGCTGTGGCAGCAGCACTCGGGCACCGACTTCTGGCCGGCGGTCGTGCGCTACGTGTTCAAAAACCTCGCGGGCTGACGCCGTCGCCCGCCCCTATCGGGCCCCGCCATGACCCCCACCACCCTGCACTACCAGCTCGCGGCCGAGGTGCTCGCCGCCCACCCGGGCTACTGCCGTGGCGTGGTGGTGGTGCGCGGCGCCGACAACACCCGCGCCGCGCCGGCCCTGGCCGCCCTGCTGCGCGAGGCCGAGGCCGGCCTGCGCGAGGCGGTGCGCGGCAACGTGGCCGGACACGAGCGCATCGCCGCCTGGCGCGAGGCCTACCGCCGCTTCGGCGCCAAGCCCTCCGAGCACCGCGCCGCCATCGAGGCCCTGGCGCGGCGGGTGCTCAAGCCCGACCAGTTGCCCTCGATCAACCCGCTGGTCGACATCGGCAACATCGTCTCGCTGCGCCACCTGCTGCCGGCCGGCGTGCACCCTCTGGGCGTGGGCGAGAACCGGCTGGCGCTGCGCCACGCGCGAGCGGGCGATGGTTTCGCGCCGCCCGATGGCGGACCGGCGGAGGCGCCGCCCGGGGGCGAGATCGTGTTCGCCGACGGCGCGCGTGTGCTCACGCGCCGCTGGACCTGGCGCCAGGCCGCCAGCACCCAGACCTTGCCCGAGACCACGCAGGTGTTCTTCAACATCGACGGCTTGCCACCCACGCCGCGCGAGGCCGTGCTGGCCGCCATGGACGACGTGCGGGCGCTGGTGCGCGAGCACACGGGCGGCGAGGTGGTGGCCGCGCAGCTGCTGTCGGCCGAACAGCCCGCCATGGCGTGGGGCCTGGGCGGCTGAAGGCCGGCCGCTGGGCGGCCTTTGCGGGGAGCGGCGCGGCCATGCGGCCGGCGCCGTGAAGGGGGCCGTCTCGGCCACAGGGCCGAGGGTATGCGCGGTCCCCGCGCGCGACACTGGCGGTTTTTTCCGGCCCGCCCGGGCCCGCCGCCATGGCCTACAGCGTCAAGGAAATCTTCTACACCCTGCAAGGGGAGGGCATGAACGCCGGACGCCCCGCCGTGTTCTGCCGTTTCGCGGGCTGCAACCTCTGGTCGGGCCGCGAACCGGACCGGGCCGGGGCGGTCTGCCGTTTCTGCGACACCGACTTCGTCGGCACCGATGGTGGCGGCGGGGGGCGCTTCGCCGACGCCGCGTCGCTGGCCGGCGCGGTGGCCCGGGCCTGGACCGCCGGTGCGGCGCGGCGGCTGGTGGTGCTCACCGGCGGCGAGCCCCTGCTGCAGGTGGACCCGGCCCTGATCGAGGCCCTGCACGCGCGGGGGTTCTTCGTCGCGGTGGAAACCAATGGCACGGTGGCCGCGCCCGCGGGCATCGACTGGTTGTGCGTAAGCCCCAAGCAGGGCGCGCCGCTGGTTCAGCGCGAGGGCCAGGAGATCAAGGTGGTGGTGCCGCAGCCCGGCCTGGACCTGGACGCGCTCGCGGCCCTGGCCTTCGAACACCGCCTGCTGCAGCCCATGGACGGGCCCTCGCGCGCGGCCAACGCGCGCCTGGCCGTGGCCTGGTGCCTGCGCGACCCGCGCTGGCGGCTCAGCGTGCAGACCCACAAGGCGCTGGGCATCCGATGAAGCTGGAACTGACGCAGCGCTTCTTCTTCGACGCCGCGCACACGCTGGATCGCGCGCACGACAGCGCGCCGAGCCGGCGGGTGCACGGCCACACCTACCACGCGGCGGTGACGGTGAGCGCGCCGGCCGCAGCCGACAGCGGCATGGTGGTGGACCTGGCGCTGCTGCGCCAGGGCATCGCCGCGGTGCGCGAGCGCCTGGACCACCACCTGCTCGACGAGGTGCCGGGCCTGGGGCGGCCCACCCTGGAAAACCTGTGCCGCTTCATCTTCGAGGGCATGGCCAGCGGCCTGTGGGTGGTGGAGCGCGTGGACGTGGAGCGGCCCGCCAGCGGCGACGCCTGCCGGCTCAGCCGATGAGGCGAGCGTGGGTCCGTGGCCGATGGACCGCTGTGATCAGAATGGGCGCGCGCGGCGCTCAGGCGTTCGCCGCCATGTCGTGCAGGCGGGGCAGCCACAGGGTTTGCCCGCGCGGCGTGAGGGCCAGCGCGCGGCCCTCGTCCGGCCGCAGCCAGCCCTGTCCGATGAAATGCCCCAGCAGTTGCTCGGCCAGCTCGCCGGCCAGGTGGTCCACGCCCTCGGACCAGTCGTGGCAGGCGTAGGCGTAGCGGCGGCGCCGGCCCGAGGGCGTGGGCGTGAAGCCGAAGGCGCGCAAGGCCTCGTGCCCGGCGGGCGTGAGCGCCAGGCCCTCGGGCACGGCCTCGAAGGCGCCGCGCCGCATCAGGCCCGAGAACAGCGCCACGCCCAATTCACCGGCTAGGTGCCGGTAGCAGCAGCGCGCGTACTTCAGCCGCGCGCGCGCCGGGTGGCGCCAGGCGGGGCTGGTGGTTTCGCGCTCGGACACCGAGGCCAGCGATTCGAGCAGGCGCGCCACCGATTCGTCGGCCAGCGCGTAGTAGCGGTGCCGCCCACGCGGCTCCACGCGGATGAGCCGGCCGTCGAGCAGCTTGTGCAGGTGGCCGCTGGCCGTGGCCGCCGACACGCCGGCCACGGCGGCCAGGTCGGAGGCGCTGGCCTTGCGCCCGCCCAGCAGGTGCAGCAGCATGCGCGAGCGCGAGGGGTCGGCCAGCAGGCTGGCCACGGCGGTGAGGGCGGGTTCGAACGGGGCGTGCATGCGGGGGCTTCAGTTCAGCGCGGCGCGTGAATCGGGCGGGGCCTGGTCGCGTTCGTGCAGGCCATAGTCCCGGACCACCTGGGCCACGCGGATGCGGTAATTCTGGAACACGCCGCCGCGCCCTTGCCGCTGGCCCTCGCGGTGCGCGCCCTGGCCACGCCAGGCGTGCACCGCGGCCTCGTCGCGCCAGAAGCTCAGCGAGAGGAACTTGCCCGGCTGGCTGAGGCTTTCGAAGCGCTCCACCGAGAGAAAGCCGTCGATGTGCGCGAGGTGCGGGCGCAGGTCCTGCGCGATCTGGAAATAGCGCTGCGCGCCGCCCTCGACCGGCTCGACCTCGAAGATCACCGCGATCATGGCTGCACCTGGCGCGGCTGTGCGAGGGTGCCCGGCACGCCGCTGAGCCAGCTGCGCTGCTCGCGCAGGATGAAGCGCTGCGTGCGCGCGCGCTCGAAGTTGGCGCGTCCGGCCTCGTCGGCGCGCAGCCGGGCGCGGTAGCGCTCGTAGGCGGCCAGGTCGTCGAAGCCGATCAGGCCCCAGGCGATGTCGTTCGTGCCTTCGCTGGGCACGAAGTAGCCGATGAGGTGGCCGCCGCAGCGCGGGATGATCTCGCCCCAGTGCCTGGCGTACTCGGCGAAGGCGGGGACCTGGAAGGGGTCGAGCTGGTAGCGGATGAAGCAGACGGTGTTCACGGGGCGTTCTCCTGAATTGGGCCAGGGCCCTACTGTGGCGCGGATCGCGCGTGCCACGCTTCGGCGCGTGGCGAAGCGTGGTGCTCAGGCCCGGCGCCCGCGCAGCAGCCCGTGTTCGGCCAGCACCAGCAGGGCGTGGCCCGCCAGGCCGATCAGGCTCAGCAGCACCAGACAGGCGAACAGCTCGTTCGCGCGGTAGGCGCGCGCGGCCAGCAGGATGGTCAGGCCCAGGCCGTCCTGGGTGGCCAGCATCTCGCCCAGCGTGCAGACGAGCAGCGACACCGTGAGCGACAACCGCAGGCCGGCCAGGATGTCCGGCGCCGCATGCGGCAGGCCCATCTTCCAGAGAAAGGCCGGGCGCGACAGCCGCAGGCAGCGCGCCACGTCGAGCAGGCGCGGCTCGACGCTGGACACGCCATGCACCGTGGCCAGCAGGGTCGGCCAGATGGCGCCGAAAGCGATGACGGCCAGCACCATGGCTGGGGACAGGCCGTACAGCGCGATCGCCAGCGGCATCACCGCCGAGGCGGGCAGCGGCCGCAGGAACTCCAGCGTGGGCTGGACCCAGGGGCGCAGGGCGGCCGTGCTGGCGATGGCGGCCCCCAGCACGACGCCCGCCGCGGAGGCCAGCAGCCAGCCGAGCAGCAGGCGCCCGATGGTGTTCAGGGCGGCGTGCAACAAATCACCGCGCAGGCCGTCGACCAGGCTGAGCGCGGTGGCCTCGGGGGTGGGCAGGAAGGCCGGGCTGACCCAGCCGGCCCGGCCGATGGCCCACCACAGCGCGAGCAGCGCGGCAAGCAGGCCGAGCGACGCCGGCCAGTGGCTGGGCTGGGCCTGTTTCATGGCACGGTCACGCCGAGGCGGCGGTTCAGCGCGCGCTGCAGGCGCAGCATGCCGGTGTTGATCAGCACGCCGATGGCGCCGATCCACATGAGCCAGCCGATCATCATGGCCGGCTCCAGGCTTTGCTGGGCCAGCAGCATGGCGAAGCCCATGCCCTGGGGATTGCCGGCGATCTCGACGGTGAGGGCGATGACCAGGGAGAAGCCCGTGCCCATGCGCACGGCCGTGAGCAGGCGCGGTGCGATGGCGGGCAGCACGATGAGGCGGATGCGCCGCGCCGTGGACAGGCCCAGCAGCCGGCCCAGCTCGAGCAGCTGGGGGTCGACCTGCCGCACCGCGCTCTGCACCAGCAAGACCTGGGGCCAGAACGTGCTGAAGGCCACCAGGCTCACTTCCAGGTCGGTGCCGAAGCCGAACAGCAGCATCACCAGGGGCAGCAGCGCCACCGACGGCAGCGGCCGCAGCAGCTCGATGCTCAGGAAGCCGGCGCGCGAGGCGCGCGGCGACAGGCCCAGCCCGATGCCGACCAGCGTGCCGAGGCCGGCGCCGATCAGCAGGCCCAGCGCGGCGGCGCCGAGCGTGAAACCGGTGGCGGGCCACAGCGAGCCGTCCAGGGCCGCGCGCAGCAGCGCGCGCAGCGCGGCGCTGGGCGGCGCCAGCTGCTCGCTGCCCAGGGCGGCCGCGCGCCGGGCGAGTGCTTCGAACAGGCCCAGCAGCAGCAGGGGAAGGGCCGCGGCGCGCAAGGCGCGCCACGGTCCGGATGCGCGGGCATGCGCTTCAGGCATGGCCCCGTTCGACGTGGTCGAACAACTCGCGGCGCAGGCGCAGGAAGTCGGGGCCTTCGCGGGTGCTGAGCTGGTGGCGCGGGCGCGCGATGGGCACCTCGATCGCGTGCGCCAGGCTGGGCCGCCCGGGCCCGGGGTGGGCGCGCATGGCGATCACGCGGTCGCCGAGGTAGATGGCCTCTTCGAGGTCGTGGGTGACGAACAGGACGGTGAGGCCGTGCTCGCGCGCCAGGCGGGCCAGCTCGTCCTGCAGGCCCTGGCGCGTGAGCGCGTCCAGGGCGCCGAAGGGCTCGTCCAGCAGCATGAGCCGGGGCCGCTGCGCCAGGCAGCGCGCGATCTGCGCGCGCTGTTGCATGCCGCCCGACAGCTGCACCGGGAAGTGCTGGCCATGGTCTTGCAGGCCCACCTTGCGCAGGGCGTCGGCGATGCGGGCGGTCCGTTCGCCGCGCGGCACGCCAGCGGCCTCCAGCGCCAGGCCCACGTTGCCTTCCACCGTGCGCCAGGGCAGCAGGGCGCGGCCGTAGTCCTGGAACACCAGGGCCATTTCGCGCCAGGGCCCGGTGATCGGACGGCCCTCGCAGCGCACCTCGCCTTCGGCCGGGCGCAGCAGGCCGCTGGCCGCGCGCAGCAGCGTGGTCTTGCCGCAGCCACTGGGTCCCACGATGCAGACGAACTCGCCACGCGCGATGTCGAGCCGGTGAATGGAGACGATGTCCTGTCCGCCAAGGCGGATGGCCACCCGGTCGAAGCGGAGGAAAACGTCGGACGGGGCGTCGGGGTTCACTTGGCGATCAGGCGCTGAACGTCCGGGGTGGTTTTCAGCATGTCCTGGTCTTTCATCAGCTCGACCCAGTAGGCGAGCTGGTCCGGGGTCAGCGTGGCGTTGGGCCGGGTGATCGGCACCTTGGCCAGCACCTCGGCGGGCAGCTTGAGAAACGGCTTCAGGGCCGCCCGCACGCGCGGTTCGTTGGCCGGTTGCCGCACGAACTGGGCGCCTTCCTGCACCGCTTCGCGGAACGCGTGCACGGCCTCGGGGTTGCGTTGCACCCAGTCGCGCCGCGCCACGTGCAGCACGGTGGGCCGGTTGTCGGGCAGGAAGGTGGTGTAGTAGGAGACGACCTTGGCGAGGCCGCTGTCGACGAGGCGGGTCAGGAAGGGTTCGGCCGTCACCGTCGCGTCGAGGGAGCCGCCGCGCAGCAGATCGGCCTGCAGGATGAAGGGCACCTCGACGAACTGGACCCGCCGGTGGTCCACGCCCTGCTGCTTGAGCCAGGCGCGACAGGTGATGTGCAGAAAGGCGTTGAGGCCCGGGACGCCGATCTTGCGGCCCACGCAGTCCGCGGCGGTGACGATGCCCGCGCCCGGCCGGGCGACCAGGCCGGTGTTGACGATGTCCTTGGCGGTCACACCGCCGCCCGCGACCGCCACCAGGTCCAGGCCGCCTTCCACGGCCTGCAGGAAGCCGGAGGGGGTGGGGCCGCCGATCTGCAGCGCGTCCGATTGCAGCGCCGCCGGAATCGTGGAGTTGACGGGAATGAAGCGGAGCTCGATGTCGAGCTTGCGCCGACGGAAGAAGCCTTCGGTGGCGGCGACGAAGACCGAGGCGAAATCCGTGACGGCGCTGTAGCCGAACTGAATGGGCGCGGCCCCCAGGGCCAGACGGGGAAGGCCCAGGCTGGCCGCGGCGGCCAGCAGCAGGGGGCGTCGTGAGAGTGGCATGCGATGGCTCCTGCAGACGTTGACGGCATCCGCCACCCATGGGTGGGTGCCGGGGGACGCTCCCTGTCTTGTCGGGCCTGGGATCGCGATGCCGATCGCTGTTGATCCGATCAGCGGTTGTCGATCTCCGGGCCTCTGCTCCGTCGAGACAATGCCAGGGCCATGGGTCTTGGGTGGTGTGTCGGCCGGGTGGCCGTCATGATTTGGTTGTTTGTCTTAAAGGAGTCTTACATGCCCACCGGAACCGTCCGCCTCCACCGCGTCCTCAAGGCCCCGCCACAACGGGTCTTCCGTGCCTTCACCGAACCCGCCGCCCTGTGCCGCTGGCTCCCGCCCTACGGTTTCACCGCCGCGGTGCAGCAGATGGACGCCCGCCTGGGTGGCCAGCACCGCATGTCTTTCACCAATTTCGGCACCGGCCAGTCGCACAGCTTCGGCGGTGAGTACCTGGAGTTCGTGCCAGGCGAGCGCCTGCGCTACACCGACAGCTTCGACGACCCGAACCTGCCCGGCACCATGACGGTGAGCGTCACCCTCAAGGCCGTGGTCTGCGGCACCGAACTCCAGGTGGTGCAGGAGGGCATTCCCGAGGCGATTCCCGCCGAGATGTGCTACCTGGGCTGGCAGGAATCGCTGGAGCAGCTGGCCAAGCTGGTGGAGCCCGAGATCCCCAGCGAGTGAGGTTCCGCGCCCGGGCACCGGTTCAGAGGAACATGCCGCCCGAGACTTCGATGCGCTGGGCGTTGATCCACCGGTTTTGCGGCAGCAGCAGCGTGGAGATGGCGTCGCCGATGTCGTCGGCCTGGCCCACGCGGCCCAGCGCGGTCTGCGCGGCGATGAACTGGTTGAGGCCCGCGTTGTCGCGCACCGCGCCGCCGCCGAAGTCGGTTTCGATGGCGCCCGGCGCCACCACGTTCACGGCGATGCCGCGTGGCCCGAGTTCCTTGGCCAGGTAGCGCGTCAGCACCTCGACAGCGCCCTTCATGGCGGCGTAGGCCGCATGGCCCGGCAACGCGAAGCGCGCCAGCCCGCTGGAGAGGTTGACGATGCGCCCGCCGTCGGCGATCAGGGGCAGCAGCGCCTGCGTCAGGAAGAAGCTGCCCTTGAGGTGGATGTTCATCAGCTCGTCGAACTGCGCCTCGGTGGTCTCGGTGAAGGGCGCGTGGATGCCGATGCCGGCGTTGTTCACCAGGTAGTCGAAGCGCTCGCGCGCCCAGACGCTGGCCAGCCGCTCGCGCACCGCCCGCGCGAAGGCGGGAAAGCCGCGGCTGTCGCCCACGTCCAGCGGCAGCGCCACGGCGCGCGCGCCCAGGCGCTCGATGTCGGCGAGTACCGCCTTCGCCTCGTCGGCGCGGCTGCGGTAGGTGAAGACCACGTCCACGCCGCGCGCGGCGAGCTTGAGCGCGGTGTTGCGGCCCAGGCCGCGGCTGCCGCCGGTGATGAGGGCAATGGGGTTCGGGATCGGCGCGTTCATGGTGGGCTCCTGAGAAAAAGGGGAATGGAGCCAGTCTATTGATCAGAATAAGATGAATAAACCATCCACATCTGTTCAATCTGTTCAAAATTTCAGAACAAATAGGCCCATGAACACCCTGGACGCCATGAAGATCTACGCCCGCGTGGCCGAGCTGGGCAGCTTCACGCAGGCGGCCGCTGGCCTGGGCCTGCCCAAGGCCAGCGTGTCCTCGGCCGTGCAGCGGCTCGAGGCGATGCTGGGCACGCGGTTGCTGCAACGCACCACGCGTCGCGTGGCGGTCACGCAGGACGGCCAGCTGTTTCTCGAGCGCTGCCGCGACCTGCTGGACGACGTGGAGGACCTGCGCACCCTGTTCCAGTCCGAAGGCGCCGTGCTGCGGGGCCGCTTGCGCGTGGACATGCCGCTGGGCGTGGCGCGCCAGATGGTGTTGCCGCGCCTGCCCGAATTCCTGGCCGCGCACCCAGGGCTCGAGCTGGAGCTGAGCAGCACCGACCGCCGCGTGGACCTGGTGCGCGAAGGCTTCGACTGCGTGCTGCGCGTCGGGCCGCCGGGGGATTCCAGCCTGGTGGCGCGCCCCCTCGGCGGCTGCGAGCTGGTCAACGTGGCGAGCGCGACCTATGTGCGCGCCCATGGCAAGCCCACGCGGCTGGAACAGCTCGCGGCGCACCGGCTGGTGCACTACGTGGGCACGCTGGGCGCGCGCTCGCCGGGGTTCGAATACCTTGACGCCAGTGGTCAGACGCACCGCGTCACCATGGCGGGCGCGCTCACCGTGGACAACTCCGAGGCCTACATGGGCGCCTGCCTCGCGGGCCTGGGCATCGTGCAGGTGCCGCGCTGGGGCGTGGCCGATCGTCTGCGCGCCGGCGAGCTGGTGGAGCTGCTGCCGCGCCACCGGCCCGCGCCGCTGCCGGTGAACCTGCTGTACGCGCACCGGCGGCACCTGCCGCGGCGCGTGCAGGTGTTCATGCAGTGGATCGCCGGGGTGATGGGGCCGCTGGTGGTGCCTCAGCGCGCCCCGCTCGCGCGCGGCGGTGGTGACGCTCTGGGGGCGGCGGGCGGCCCATCGAGCGCCGCGAGCTCACGCAGACGTTCGGGCGTGGCCACGGGCAGGCCGAAGAATTCGAGGTAGGCGGGGATCTGCTCGAAGAGCATGTCGGTGCCCACCTGCACGCGGCAGCCGCGCGCCTGCGCGGCCGACAGGAAAGCGGTGACGCGCTCGCGCATCACCACCTCGCCAACGAAGGTGCGCGCGTCGAGTCGGTCCACGTCCAGTGGCAGCGGATCGCCGGGCGCCATGCCCAGTGGCGTGGCGTTGACCACGAGATCGAGGCCCGCCGGGTCGCTTTTGCCGGTGCTGATCTGCAGCAAGGGATAGGCCGCGCGCAGGCGCTGGCTCAGGGTTTCGCTGGCCGTGCCGTTCGTGTCGAACAGCGCCAAATGCGCCACACCGGCCGCCGCCAGCGAGGCGGCGATGGCCGAGCCCACGCCGCCGCTGCCCACCACCAGCGCGCTGGCGCCCTTGAGCACGAGGCCCTTGCGCTGCACGCCGCGCACGAAGCCCTCGCCATCGAACAGGTCGCCGATGAGGCGGCCGTCGGCCGCGCGCTTCACGGCATTGCAGGCGCCGGCCACGCGCGCGGTGCGCGAGACCTCGTCGAGCAGCGCCACCACGCCCACCTTGTGCGGCATGGTGATGAGCGCGCCCAGCACATTGGGCGCGGCCATCAGCGGCGGCAGCAGCGAGTCGAGCGCGCCGGCCGGGCAGTCGATGGGAACCACCACCGCGTTGGTGCCGCTGGCCGCGAACCAGGGGTTGTAGATGAGCGGCGCCTTGAAGCTGTGCGTGGGGTGGCCGAGGTGGGCGATCACCCGGGTGTGGCCGTCGATGCGGGGCACGGTCATGCGCGGCACCCTCGCGGGTTCAACCCGTGTAGCCCGCCAGCCGCGGCAGCAAGAGCACGAAGTCGGGCCAGAAGGTGGTGATGGCCAGCGCGATCACCATCACGCCCAGGAAGGGCAGGGTGGCGCGCACCAGCGCGCCCAGCGAAACGTCGGCGATCTTGGTCATCATGAACAGCAGCAGGCCGTACGGCGGCGTGACCAGGCCGATCATGATGTTGAGCACGGCCACCACGCCGAAGTGCACCGGGTCCACGCCCAGCGCCACGGCCGTGGGCAACAGCACGGGCAGGATCACCAGGATGATGGTCGAGCCTTCGAGGAAGGCGCCCAACACGAGCAGCAGCAGGTTGGCGAGCAGCAGGAAGGTGAAGGGCGACAGCTCCAGCCCGCGCATCATCGCGCTCAGCGAGGCGGGGATGTTCTCCGAGGTGATGACGAAGTTGAACACCGTGGCGCCCGCGATGAGGATGCCGATGGAGACGCTGGTGCGCGCGCTCTGCTGCAGCGACTGGTAGACGTCGCGCAGGCCCAGGCTGCGGTAATAGAAGGCCGAGATGAGCAGCGCGTAGGCGGCGGCCACGCCGGCGGCTTCGGTGGGCGTGGTGATGCCGCTGTAGAGGCAACCCAGCAGCAGCACGGGCATCATCAGCGCGGGCAGGGCCTCGCGCGTGATGCCCGGCAGCTCGCGCATCGGCACGGCGTCTTCCACCGGGAAGCGGTGGCGCTTGGCCAGGTAGTGGATCAGCGCCATCTGCACCGCACCCAACAAGAGCCCGGGCAGCACGCCGGCCAGGAAGAGGTAGCCGATGGAGGTGCCCGAGACCAGCGCGTACAACACCAGCGGAATCGACGGCGGCAGGATGGGCCCGATGACCGCCGAGACGGCGGTGAGCGCGGCCGCGAAGGCGGGCGGGTAGCGGCCATCGCGCGTCATCATGGCCTGCATGAGCTTGCCCGAGCCGGCGGCGTCGGCCAGGGCCGAGCCCGACATGCTGGCGAACACCACGCTTTGCAGCACATTGACCTGGGCCAGGCCGCCGGGAAAGCGACCCACCAGCGCGTTGCACCAGCGCAGCAGTCGGTCGAGCACGCTGCCCGAGCTCATGAAGCTGGCGGCCAGGATAAACAGCGGAATGGCCAGCAGCAGGTAGCTGGAATAGGTGCTGTTGAGCAGCTGCTCGGCCGCGCTGCCCATGTCCATGCCTTTGAGCCAGAGGTACAGGATGGACGCGCCGATCATGGCCTGGCCGATCGGCACGCCCAGCAGGCTCAGCAGGACGATGGCCGCCACGGCCAATGAGAACGGACTCGTCGGATTCACAGGGAACCTATGTGCGTGGGGTCGGCCGACGAGCGTCCGCGCAGGGCGTTCACGATCAGCCACAGGTGGCGCGCGATGACGGCGGCGGCGAACACGAGGTAGATCGAGTACAGCCAGTCGAAGCGGATCTTCAGGTATGAGCTGCTCTCCACCTTCATGAAGCTCACGTAGTCCCAGGTGGCGGGCATGGCCAGTGCGAACAGCGCGACGGTGGCGATGGAACCGATGGACGCCAGCACGCGCTGCCCGCGCGGGCCGAACAGCGCCTTGAGCAGGTCGATACGGATTTCCTCCTCGTCCCTGAGCACGAAGGCCGCGCCCCACAGGATCAGCCAGAGCCAGGCGACGAGCGAGATTTCGGCCGTCCAGCCCACCGGCAGATCGAACAGGTAGCGCAGCGCGATCTGCAGGATGAAGGCGAGGAAGATCACGCCGAGAAGGAGGGCGGCCACGGCCTCGGCCGCCCGCGCGAGCAGGCGCATCACTTGACCGCGGCGATCTTGTCG
Organism: Hydrogenophaga sp. 70-12; assembly: GCF_001897365.1. Taxonomy (NCBI): domain Bacteria; kingdom Pseudomonadati; phylum Pseudomonadota; class Betaproteobacteria; order Burkholderiales; family Comamonadaceae; genus Hydrogenophaga; species Hydrogenophaga sp. 70-12. The sequence goes on along the minus strand of NZ_MKSS01000134.1, from coordinate 1,710 downwards.
ATGATCCCCGGGGCCCAGGCCTTCGCTTCGTCGGAGGCCAGGTAGATCTTCTGCGCGTGCTCGCGGAAAGCGGTGATGTTGGGCACGTACACGTCCAGCCCCTGGCGCTTGAAGCCCTCGGCCAGCTCGGCCTCGCGCTTGACGTGCTCGTTGGCGCTCCAGGTGATGGCCTTGTCGACCGCCGCCTGGAAGGCCTTCTGCTTGTCCGCCGGCATGGCCTGCCAGGCCTTGAGATTCATGGTGAGCAGATCGAAGGCCACCAGGTGCGAGGTCAGCACGATCTGGCCCATGACCTCGTAGAACTTCATGTTCTGCACGTTGGGCAGCGGGTTGTCCTGGCCGTCCACGGTGCCGGTCTGCAGGCCGGTGTAGGTCTCGGCGTAGGCCAGTGGCGTGGGGTTGGCGCCGAGCGAGCGGCCCAGCAGCTGCCACGCGTCGCCGGCGGGCATGCGCAGTTTCACGCCGGCCAGGTCGGCCGGCACATTGACCTTCTTCTTGCCGCGCAGGCCCACGTGGCGCGTGCCGAAGAAGGTGGGGCCCAGGATCTTCACCTTGAGCTGGTCCTCCACCTGCTTCTTCATCTGCGCGCCCAGTTCACTGGCGAAGAAAGCGTTGAGGTGGTTGGCGTCGCGGAACAGGTAGGCCGAGGTCAGAACCGACCAGGCCGGCACCTGCTTGGAGATGTCCTGCGGCGCGATGTTGCCCATCTCCAGGTTGTCGCGCTGCAGGGCGACCAGCTCCGTGCCCTGGCGAAACAGCGTGGAGTTGAGGTGGGCCTCGATGCTGTGGTCGGGCGCGATGTCGGCGCCCAGGCGCTTGATCATCTCGGCGCGAATGTCGGTGTCCGAGAACACCGCGGCGAAACGCAGCTTGGTTTGCGCGCGGGCCTGCCCGGGCAGCAGCGCTCCAGCGGCCAGGCCGGCGCCGGCGCAGAGGAGGGAGCGACGATCGATGGTGCGGTTCATGGTGCTTGTCTCCAGGGAATGGCGGTTGTTGTGAAGGAAAGCGTGTCAGGCGGTGGTGGCCGCGCGCAGTCGCTGCGCCACCGCGTGCAGCGCGAGCTCGTAGCCGATGGGTCCCAGCCCGCAGATCACGCCGGTGCTGGCCAGCGAGGTGAGCGAGTCTCTGTACGGCGCCTCGCGGCGGTGGATGTTGGTGATGTGGACCTCGATCACGGGCTGATCGAGCATCTTGAGCGCGTCCAGCAGCGGAATGGAGCGGAAGGACAAGCCGGCCGGGTTGATGACCACGGCCGCCCCCTCGGCGCGCGCTTCCTGAACCCAGTCCACGAGCACGCCTTCGTGGTTGGACTGTCGGAACACGCAGCGCAGGCCGAGTTCGGCGGACAGGGCCAGGCATCGGTCCCGCACCTGGGCCAGGGTGGTGTGGCCGTAGAGATGCGGCTCGCGCACGCCCAGCAGGTTCAGGTTGGGGCCGTTGAGGATGTGGACGGTGGCGGTCATGGTGGGGCGGGAATGTGGCGGCGGGCTTGGCCGCCAAGGGCGCCTGGCCTACAGTCGTCTCCTGTTGTCGCTTGGCGGTGAGACGATTTTTGTGCCGCCACAGGAAACACTTTCCAGGCTGGAAACGGCTTCCGCATAACAAAATCCTCGAGACATGAACCTTGCCCTGGACCGCGGCCTCTCGCTGCTCGAGCACCTGTCGCGCCACCCCGACGGCCTGCCCCTGGCCCTCATGGCCGAGGAGCTG
>NZ_MKSS01000133.1:0-16690 GCF_001897365.1 Hydrogenophaga sp. 70-12 | reverse complement strand
CTGAAGACCACGCACTCGTTCGCCAAGGCATCGGCATGCTGCTGCAGTCCGCTGGCGACTTTGATCTGGTGGCCGAAACGGCCAAGGGCAGCGATGTCGAGCTGCTGGTGCAGTTCCACAAGCCCGACCTGCTGCTGCTCGACCTGGCCCTGTCGGACAGCTCGGGCGTCGAGGTGGCGCGGCGCGTGCGGCGCGTGGCCCCCAACCTGCGCATCCTGGTCGTCACGGGCAACGTCTACCCGGGGTCGGTGGCCAATGCCTTCGGGGCCGGGGTCAACGGCTTCGTGCTGAAGCACGAGCAGGGCGCCGAACTGCTCGACGCGATCCGCGCCGTCATGGAGGGTCGGCGCTACATCAGCCCTCAGGTGGCGAAGGGTCTGGACAGCTCCGCCAACAAGCGGCCCAACGCCCAGGGCCTGCCGCAGACACTCACGCAGCGCGAGCAGCAGATCGTGCGCATGATCGCGCGCGGCGGTACCAACCAGGAAATCGCCGACGCGCTGCACATCAGCGTGCTCACGGCGCGCAAGCACCGGCAGAACGTGATGCTCAAGCTGGGCCTGCACAACGGCGCGGAGATCGCGGCCTACGCGATGCAGTCGGGGCTCATGGAAGCCCCCGACGTCGGCTCCAACCTCTGAGCATTCGCGCCTTCGTTTTCAGAGGGAAACCGGGTCGTCGGGACCCGTGTTCACGAGCGAAAAATCAAAATAGTGCTCGCGCATTATTGAGACAAACGCCCCGCGTCCGGATACTGAAGTCCATGTTGAACGCGCGTGCAGTCACCCTCCGACCGGCGCACGAACGCTCACTCACCAACGAGGTGGAACCATGAGACAAGCACTGGCCAATGGCGTGATGCAGCGACTCGGCATCCGGAGCACGACCCGTATGAGCGGCGAGCGGATGGACTCGGACATCGACTCTGCAATCATGCCCACCACCATCGCCGCCGACTACGAGTCCCTCATCAACGAGTGCTTCCAGGTCCTGGGTCTGACACCCGAGCTCGTGCGGATCAGCGTGCGCCCCGTGGGCTTCAGCCCCGCGGGCATGGAGATCTATGCCGCCTTCATCAAGGTGCTTCGCTGGGAACCGAACGTGATCCAGATGCTGAACCGTCTGCCGTACTTCGAGAAAAAGATCGACAAGCGCGTCCGGCTCAGCAACCTGACGCGCTACAGCGGTTTCGCGGGCCTGTGGTTCCGCACGCCCGCGACGGTTGAAGGGTTTGCCACCGCGGTGCATTGATTCGGCCGGCGGCCCATGCACCGAGCCGTTCATGCCTTCGGGCGTGAACGGCTTTTTTTATGCCCCACCCCACTTTTTCCTCAGCGCTCGAGCGGCAGTTGCCACACCAGGCCGCCCGCCAGCGCGCACAAGGCGCCACGCGCAGCGGCCCGCCGCGCCTCGGCCGCGAGCCAGGTGTCCACGCTCGCCATTTCGGCCAGGCAGGCGCCGGCCAGGCCCGACAGGCTGCCTCGACCCATGCGCCAACCGGACTCGGCCTGGCCGCGCGCCGCGCGCGCGGCGCTGGCCCGTGCCTGGGCCTCTTCGCAACGCCGGTGCGCGGCCATGTACCGGCACAAGGCCACGTCGACCTCGTCGGAAGGTCCGCCCCCCGCCTCGCGCACCTGGGCCTGCATGAGCGCCTGCCAGGCCTGCACCGTCAGCGCGGGGGCCTGCGCCACCGCGTGCGACAACTGGGTGGGCAACAGATGGGTCACGCCGGTGAAATGCTGGCCCGCGTCGCGCCATTCGCTCAAGGCCTGGGCCGCCCGGGCCCACACCGCCTCAAGGTGCGGTTGGAGGGCCTCGCGCTCATCCGGCCGCAGGCGGCGCGCCCGCTCGCGTCCATCGGCCAATTGCATGAGTTGTTCGATGCGTTGCTGGCCGTCAAGCGCCAGGGTCAGGCGCTGGCGCGCGGCGATCAAGCGGGCGCAGGCGTCGACCGCCGCGACCGTGCGCTGGCGGGCGTCGGCCGCATCCATGGCCATGCGGGCCACGTGGCTCAGGACCGCACCGACCGGCAGCGCGCCTGGCGAGACGGCCACCCGCGGTGGCGTGCCGGACGGTGGGGAAAAACGCGGGTTGGAACCGGCTGCGTGCACGCTCATCCTCCTTGCAGATCAGACCCCTTGAGTCTTGGCGCGCGAGCAGCCCGATTCAATAATGCGCGGGAACTATATTGACCGGCTTCAGCACCTTGCCGCCTGTTGCCATCCCCATGCCACCCGACAGCGCCGCCGCCTGGGCTTTGGTGCCCGGTATCGGCGCGCTGCTGTCGGCGGTGGGCGAGGTGCTGGCGGCGTCGCCCGGCTGGCAGGCGTGCATGCAAGAAGCGCCCTGGGGCGGCGACTGGCGCAACGGCCTCGATCGCGACAGCCGGCTGCACCTGCTGCAGGCCCTGCCACGCGCGCGCGACTTCACCCTGACCCTGCGCTTGTGGCACCCCGCACGGGGCGTTGCTCACTACCGCTGCGCGGGATGGTGGGACCCGGTGCAGCGCGCGCACGGCTGCTACCTGGTCGAGGTCACGGACCAGGAAGTGGAGCGGCAGGCGCACGACGCGCTCACTGGCTGGATCCGCCGACTGTTCGAGCAACTGCCCATGCAGCTCGCGTACTTCAGCGCCCCGCCCAAGGTGCGCTGCCTGTTCGCGAACAACCGGTTCGCGCGCGCGATGGGCCACGACGACACCTCGATCCTGGGCCGCACCGTGGCCGACCTGCTCACGCCCGACGAACGCCTTCAGCTGCGCAGGGCGGGCAGGCCGTACGCCCGCAGCGGCCAGGACCTGACCTTCCTGCACCGGCGCCGCCGCGCGGACGAGGAAGAGGTCCTGGAGGTCTCCCTCTCCGCCGACCGCTCGCCCGATGGCCGTCTGCGCGGCACCTTCGTGCTGATGACCGACGTGACCGAACGCCACCGCGCCGAGAGGGCCCTGCGCGCCTCGCGCGAACGGCTGTCGCGCTTCCTCGAGGTCAGCGCGGAGGGGGTGCTGTTCCATCGCGACGGCACCATCACCGACGCCAACCCGGCCGCCTGCCAGCTCTCGGGCCACCCCCACGCCGAACTTGTCGGGCGCACGGTGGTGTCGATGACCCCAAGGCGCCACCGGGACCGCTCGCGCGTGGCCATCGGCAGCGGGGCGGACGCCTACTTCGAGTCGGAGATCCACCACGCGAACGGCGAGACGATCCCGGTCGAACTGATCGGCCGCACCATGGAAATCAAGGGCGAGCGGCTGCGCATGACGGTCATCCGCGACATCCGCGACCGGCGCCAGGCGCAGGCGCGCATCCACACCCTCATCGAGGACCTGCGCTCGCAGAAGGACCGCGCCGAGGCCGCCGACCGCGCCAAGTCCGTCTTCCTGGCCGCCGCCAGCCACGACCTGCGCCAGCCCATCCACGCCCTGGGCCTGTTCCTCACCGCCCTGCGCGCCATGGCCCGCTCCCCCTGCGTGCCCAGCTCCGAGCTCACCCAGATCTGCCGGCGCATGCAGTCCTCCCTGGACGGCCTGGGCCAGCTGCTCAACATGCTGCTCGACGTCTCCCGTCTCGACGCCAACGCCGTGCAGGTCGAGCTCGCCGCCCTGCCCCTGGCCCAGCTCTTCGCCGAACTCGACCAGGAGTTCGCCGAGCTCGCCCACGAAAAGGGCCTGCGCCTGCATGTGGCCAGCTCCTCGGCCTGGGTGCGCACCGACGCCACCGTGTTGCGCCGCATCCTCTCCAACCTCATGGCCAACGCCATCCGCTACTCCCAGCGCGGGCGCATCCTGCTGGGCGCCCGATCGCGCGGCGATCGCCTGGAGATTCAGGTCTGGGACCAGGGCATCGGCATCGCCCCCGAGCAGCTGGAGGCCATCTTCGAGGAGTTCTACCAAATCGATGCCGCCCACTCGCGGCGCAGCCAGTCCCATGGCCTCGGGCTGGGCCTGTCCATCGTCAAACGATCGGCCCGCCTCATCGACGCGCCGCTGCGCGTGTGCTCCACCCCCGGGCGCGGCTCGCTCTTTTGCATCAGCGTGCCACGCGCACCGACGCACACGCACACGCACACGCACACAAACGCACCTGCGCACACACCTGCGCACGCCCACGCGCCCTCCCCCCCCGAGCCCATCCAGCGCAGCGGGCGGCCCGCCGCCGCGCCAGCCCCGGGCGCGCGCCGCGTGCTCGTCATCGACGACGAGGAGCAGGTCCTCATGGGCATGCAGCAGCTGCTGCAGGTCTGGGGCCACCAGGTCTGGTGCGCCAACTCCGCCGACGAGGCCGTCGTGCTGGCCATCGCTCACGCCCACGAGATCGACCTGCTGCTCTCCGACTACCGCCTCGGCGGCAACATGACCGCCGTGCAGGCCATCGCCGCCGTGCACGCCTGCCTGCCCGCCCCAGTGCCCACCTACATCCTCACCGGCGACACCTCCCCCCAGCGCATCCAGGAAGCCTCCGAACTCGGCTTCCCACTCCTGCACAAACCCGTCGAGCCCGACGCCCTGCTCGCCGCGCTGGAGGCCTGAGCCTCAGGCGAGCAGCGCCGCCACCCGCTCGCGCAGCCCGTCGGGCGTGAGGCCCGGCGCGGCCAGCGGCGCGCCCACGTTCAGGCCCACCCGGTTGAACAGGCCGCGGCGGAACGGCCGCACCATGGCCACGCGCGCGCCCTGGCGCTCCTCGATGCGGCTGAAGAACGACCCCCACAGGTTGGTCAGGCCCATGGGGATGACGGGCACCTCCAGGCCGTCCGCGCGGGCGCGCTCCAGGATCTTGATCACGCCGCCCCGGAAAGCCTGCAGCTGACCGTCGCGCGTGATGCCGCCCTCGGGGAAGATCGCCACCAGTTCGCCCTCGCGCAACGCCTGGGCGGCGCGCTCGAACGCAGCGTCGTAGGCACCGGGGTCCTCGCTCTGCGGCGCGACGGGGATCGCCTTGGCCAGGCGGAACAGCCCGCCCAGCAGCGGCTGGCGGAAGATGCGGTGGTCCATGAGGAAGCGGATCGGGCGCGGACTGGCGGCCATGATCAGCACCGCGTCGACGAAGCTCACGTGGTTGCACACCAGCACCGCCGCGCCTTTGGTGGGGATGCTCTCGTCGCCACTCACCTGGAAGCGGTAGACCAGGCGCGAGGCCACCCAGGCCACGAAACGCAGCAGGTACTCGGGCACCAGCATGAAGATGTAGAACGCCACCACGGCGTTCGCAAGCCCCACCACCAGGAACATCTGCGGGATGGTGAACCCCATCTGCAGCAGCGCGCCGGCCACCAGCGCGCTGGCGATCATGAACAGCGCATTGAGGATGTTGTTGGCGGCGATGATGCGCGCGCGGTGCGTGGGCCGGCTGCGCATCTGGATCAGCGCGTACATGGGCACGCTGTACAGGCCGGCGAACAGGCTCAGCAGCGCCAGGTCGATCAGCACGCGCGCGTGCGCCGGCTGCGACAGGAAGGCCCCCAGCGCCATCACCCCGGCCGGCGGCAGGCCGCGCGTGGCGAAGTACAGGTCGATGGCGAACACGCTCATGCCGATGGCGCCCAGTGGCACCAGGCCGATCTCCACGTGCCGGCGCGACAGCACCTCGCACAGCAGCGAGCCGACGCCAATGCCGACCGAGAACACCACCAGCAGCAGCGAGGCCACCTGCTCGTTGCCGTGCAGCACGTCGCGCGCGAAGGCGGGGAACAGGCTGAGGAAGACGGCGCCGAAGAACCACATCCAGCTGATGCCCAGCACCGAGCGGAACACCACCGTGTTGCCATGGGCCAGCTTGAGGTTGCGCCAGGTCTCGCTCACCGCGTTCCAGTTGATGACCAACGCAGGATCGGTGGCCGGCGTGGGCGGCACATGGTGCGAGGCGAAGCGCCCCAGCAGCGCCAGGCCCACGCAGGCGAAGCCCACGTGGTGCGCGCCGATCTCGGGCACGGCGATGATCAGGCCGCCCGCCACGTTGCCGAGCAGGATGGCGACGAAGGTGCCCATCTCGACCATGCCGTTGCCGCCGGTGAGCTCGCGCTCGCCCAGGTGCTGCGGCAGGTAGGCGAACTTCACCGGACCGAACAGGGTGGAGTGCAGGCCCATGAGAAAGGTGCAGGCCAGCAGCACGGCGACGTGCTGGCCGAAGAAGCCCCAGGCGGCCAGCGCCATGATGCCGATCTCCAGCCGCTTGACGAAGACCATGAGCGAGCGCTTGTCCAGCTTGTCGGCGAGCTGGCCGCTGGTGGCCGAGAACAGCAGGAAGGGCAGGATGAAGAGCGCGCCGATCACCAGGCCTGCCAGGCTGGCGGGCAGCCAGCCGATCTGCAGCTGGTAGGTGACCAGCACCGTGAACGCGAACTTGAAGAGGTTGTCGTTCGCGGCGCCGAGGAACTGCGTCCAGAAGAAGGGCGCGAAGCGGCGCTGCTTGAGCAGGGCAAACTGGTTGTGGCCCGGGGCCTGGGGCACGGCGCCGGTGTCCGGGGACAGCGTGGCGGTGGTCATGGCGTCTCCTCCTCTGGGTGGGCGCCGGGAAGGCGCGCGGCGGATTCTGCCCGCCCACACCGCCCACCGCGCGAATTTCGATACGGGATCGGCTGGCACCATCCAGGGTACCGAATTTCGATACTCTGACCACCCATGAGCACCACCGCCGACCTCGTCACCGCCCTCAAGCGGGAACTCAAATCCGCGCACATGACCTACGCCGACCTGGCGAGCGCCATGGACATGGCCGAGTCCAGCGTCAAGCGCATGCTGGCCAAGGGCGACATGTCGCTCTCGCGCATCGACGCCATCTGCCACGCGCTCAAGCTCGACTTCGCGGAACTCGCGCGCCGCGTCGCCGACGCGCAGCCGCTGGTGACCGAGCTCACGCCCGCGCAGGAGCGGGCCGTGGTAGCCGACAAGAAGCTGCTGCTGGTGGCCATCTGCGTGCTGAGCCAATGGACGGTGGAGCAGATCACCGGCACCTACCGGCTCAGCGAGGCCGACTGCGTGAAGTCCTTGGCCCAGCTCGACCGCATCGGCATCATCGAGCTGCGCCCGCTCAACCGCTACCGCCTCAAGCTGGCCAAGACTTTCCGCTGGCGGCCGCACGGCGCGGTGATGAACTTCTTCCGCGAACACGCCTTGCTCGACTACTTCGCGGGCGGCTTCGACGGCCCCGGCGAGGGCCTGATGCTGGTGCACGGCTCGGTGAGCCGCACGCTGGCGCCGCTGTTCCTGGAGCGCCTGCAGCGCGTGGCGCAGGACTTCGCGCAGCAGCACCAGACCGACCAGAAACTGGCCGAGAAGGACCGCGAGGGCTACACCCTGGTGCTGGCCATGCGCCGCTGGGAATTCGAGGCCTTCACCCACCTGCGCCGCTGAACCGGCCGCGCCGCTGGCATGATCGCGGGCTTGCCTGTCGAACCGACCCCTGCATGAACGAGACCCGACCCCAGCCCCGGCGCCCGCGCCAGGGCCCCAAGACGCCCAAGGCTCCGTCCGCGCCGCGCCACCCGCTGCTGGCGCAGCTCGCCGAGTGGCACCCCGCCCTGTTCGGCGACGAGCCGCGCCCGCTCAAGCGCGGCATCTTCGAAGACCTGATCGCCGCGCACGGCGAGGCGCTGGAGGCCGAGGCCCTGAAGGCCGCCCTGGGCCTGCACACGCGCAGCACGCGCTACCTCAACGCCGTGGGCTCGGGCCAGCCGCGCCGCGACCTGCAAGGCCAGGCGGTGGAGGTGGTCGCCCCCGAGCAGCGCCACCACGCCATCGTGGAGGTGTACCGCCGCCGCCAGTCGCGCAGCCCCGAAGACCTGGCGCCGCAACTGCGCCAGCGCATCGCGCGCGCCTTCGAGGCCAGCGGCCTGGGCCGCGAGGCCTATGCCACGCTGGTGCGCGGGCGCGACGAGGCGATCAACGCGGCCACCGAGGCGGCGCTGGACGAGGCCAGCGCGCGCATCGCGCGCGAGGCCGCGCTGCTGCGGGCGTTCGAATCGAGCGGCCTGAGCGTGGCGGCCTTCGCCGACGGCTATGGCATGACGCCGGACGACGCGCAGCGCGCCCTGGAGCGCGCGCGCCAGCGCCGCTGAGGGCGCGGCCGGCTCAGCCCTCGCGCACGAAGACCGTCAGCACGCCGGTGTAGCCGTAGAGCCGGTGGTGCGCGATCTCGCCACCGGCGAAGAAGCCCACCAGCGGCACGTCGCCCAGCGCGTGGCGCACGATCTGCAGTTCGGCGCTCGGCCCGCCGAAGTGCGGCCCGCCGCGGCCCGCGCAGCTCACGTACACCGCGCCCGCGATGGCGCGGGCCGGCCGCGGCGCGGCCTCCACCTCGGCCGCACCGGCGCCGAACAGCAGTTCCTCCGGCTCCAGTTCCTCGCGCACCTCGGCGCATACGCGCATGAGGTCGGCGCGCGCCGCCTGCACGTGGCGCTCGCAGAAGGCCAGCCGCGAGCCCTCGGGCGCCAGCTCGGCGATGGCCACGCCCCGGCGCACCGGGTCCAGGCCGATGATGTGGCGCACGATCACCTCGTGCCCGAAGGCGCCGCGCCGGTGCGAGGCCTCGCTGGTCGCCACCGGGGTGCCGTCGGGGCCAGGGCGGGTCACGCCCACCAGGGTGTGGCGCAGCCGCAGCATGGCGTGCTCGGGGTGGTCGAGCGAGATCTCCAGTTCGCGCAGCAGCACATCCAGCGCGGGCTCGCCGTCCAGGCGGATCACCAGGTGAGCGTCGGATTCGGTGACCACGTGGGTCGCCGCGATCGGCTGCGCGCCCTGCGTGACGCGCGAGACGATGCCCACCTCGCGCCCGAAGGCCACGCCGCTGAGCCCACCGTGGAACACCCCGCTGGCCGCGCCGTGACCGCTTAGGGTGCCCGCGCTGCCCAGCGCGAACTGCACGGTGGGGCCGCGGCTGCCCGCCAGGCCGCCGAACAGGTAGCCGCTGCCGGTGCGCTCGGCCATTTCGGCGATCAGCTCACCCACCTCGGGCGTGCCGGCGTCGGCGTGCACCAGGGCCGTGTGGGCGACGAAGCCCTCGCCGCCGTCCGCGCGCCCGCTGGCCGACAGCGGGGCCACGCCACTGAACACGCGGTACTGGTCGGGGCTCAGGTCGCACAGCATCACCGACAGCGCCGGCTCGTCGAAGTACTCCACGTTGCTGGCCGAGACGCCCACGCCCACGGTGCCGGCCCAGTCGGTCACCTCGGGCAGTTCGGCGCTCATCCACTCCAGCAGGGCCTCGGCCTCGCCGGCGTAGTGGTCGGTGATGTAGAGCAAACCCAGCGAGGGCTGGCTGGCGTGGTCGGGCAGGGCCATCTGCGCGCGCAGCTGCGCCACCACCATGGCGGCGGCCATGCGCCATTGCGGGTGGGTGGCGTGCGCCTGGGGGAAACGTTTCATGCGGTGTTCGAGCCCCGCGGGGCCCGCGGGTTCAAGCGCGTTTGTCGCGCGTCTTTCGGGGCGCCGCCTTCTTGGCGGGTGCCGCCGGGGCGCCGGACGAGACGGCACGCGCCGCCGCACGGCCCACGCCCGCCGCCGCCCCCATGCCGCGGCCCACGGTGCCGGCGGCGCTGCGCGCGGCCTGGCCGGCCAGGCCGGTGGCGGTCTTCACAGCGGCGTCGGTGAGGCCGGTGGCGACCTGGCGCGTGGTGTCCAGCGCGCCTTGCTTGGCCGCGTCCTTCAGGGCGTTGGTGGCGATCTGCTGGAACTGCTGGGACAGGGCGCCCCACCACTGCAGCGGATCGACCACACCGCCCGCCGGAGCGGCCGCTCCGGCCTTGTCGGCCTTGGGCGCCACTTTCTTCGCGGCCGGCTTGCGCCGCGCGGGCGCGGGTTTGGCCACTTCGGTGCTGTAGGTGCGCGGCGGCACCTCCAGGCCCGGGAAGGAGTTGGCCTTGGCGGCGACCTCGGCCGTCTTGAGCTTGAGCGCGTTGGCCACGTCGCCCATGCTGAAGTTCATGGACTTCAGCGTGGACAGCGTCATCTTCTGCACCTCCAGCGCCTGGATGGTGGCGCCCAGGGCCTTGGCGTTCTGGTCCAGCCAGTAGTGCACGGCCTTGAGCTCCTCGATGCGCTTCTCGAGTTCCTCGACGTTGAAGGTGGGCGCCACCCAGTGGCTGAGGTTGGGCAGCTGCGGGATGTTCTGCCCGATGCCCTGGGCGATGCCGCCGGCGGCCTGCGTGGCCAGGTTCTGCAGGAAATCGAAACCCGGCACGAACTTGCCGAAGCCGCTGGCGGACGCATCGCTCATGGCGAACTCCTCGATGGAAGGACCGGGGATCAGCCGTCGACGCCGTAGCGCGGCGCGCGGCGCTCGCGCAAGGATGCCACACCTTCGCGCACGTCGGGCCCGGCAAAACCCATGAATTCCAGCGCGAGCGAGGTGTCGAAACTCGGGCCCGCCTGGCGCAGCCAGTTGTTGAGCGAGTACTTGGTCCAGCGGATCGCGCTGGCGCTGCCGCCGGCCAGGCGGTCGGCCACCTCGTAGGCCTTGTCGAGCAGCTGGTCGTCGTCCACCACCAGCGAGACCAGGCCGATGCGCTCGGCCTCTTCGCCGCTCACGGCGTCACACAGCATGAGGTAGTACTTGGCCTTGGCCATGCCGCACAGCAGCGGCCAGACGATGGCCGCGTGGTCGCCCGCCGCCACGCCCAGGCGCGTGTGGCCGTCGACGATCTTGGCGCTGCGCGCGGCGATGGAGATGTCGGCCAGCAGGCCGGCCACCAGGCCCGCGCCCACGGCCGGGCCGTGCATGGCGCTGACGATGGGCTTGTCGCAGTTGATGACGTTGTAGACCAGGTCGCGCGCTTCCTTCCAGACGCGCGAGCGCACCTCGAAGTCGGTGGCCATGTCCTGCACCAGGGCCAGGTCGCCGCCACCGGAAAAGCCCATGCCGCTGCCGCGCAGCACGGCGGCGCGCACGCTGTCGTCGCGGCCCACGTCGCGCCAGATCTCGCTCAGCTCCCAGTGGCCTTCGTGGCCGGCGGTGGGCAGCTTGCCGTTGCCGCCGGGGCCATCGGCGCGCATGCGGATGTCGAGCACGCTGGGCGTGCCGTTCACCAGCGGGCCACGGCGGCTGATCTCCAGGGTCTGGTAGCGGCTGTAGTCGATGGTCGAGCTCATGGTGGTCTCCTGATGGTCGTTTGCTCTTGGACCGATCGATTGTGCTTGACCTGCATCAAGCGCCACGGCGCCGGCCGGGCCCAAGATGGCGGCCACGCAGGAGGCCCCCATGAGCACGTTCATTTCCGATACCTTCGAGATCCAGTTGCGTGCCGCGCGCCAGGCGCTGCTGGAGCGCCTGTACGCCCAGCGGGGCGGTGTCCGCAGCCGCGCCGAGGTGGCGGCCGACAAGCGCGCCCGGGCGGCCGACGACAACGACGCCGTCGCGGACCCGGCCTTCGACCTCGGCTCGGAGCTGGGCGAGCGTGAAGCGGGCGAACTGGCCGCCATCGACGCCGCGCTCGCGCGCATCGCCGACGGCAGCTATGGCCTGTGCGTGGACTGCGGCGCGCAGATACCCGCCGCGCGCCTGCACGCGCAGCCCACGGCCGACCGCTGCCTGGACTGCCAGGCGCGGGCCGAGCGCTGATCGGGCGCGGTCCGCGCCCCGGGGCCGGGTTCAGGCCTTGGTCAGCGGCGCGATCTTCTGGTCGATCGCGCCGAAGATGGACTGGCCGTCCTTGCCCTTCATCTCGATGCGGATGGTGTCGCCGTACTTCATGAAGGCGGTGGAGGGCTTGCCGTCGAGGATGGTCTCGATCGCGCGCTTCTCGGCGATGCAGCTGTAGCCCTTGGGCCAGTCCTTGCGGCCATCGACTTCCACGCCCTTGTTGCTCACCGTGCCGCTGCCCACGATGGAGCCCGCGCGCACGTTGCGCGTCTTGCCGATGTGGGCGATGAGCTGGCCGAAGTGGAAGGTCATCTCGGGGCCGGCCTCGCACATGCCGACCTTGCGGCCGTTCCAGGTGCTCTGCAGCGTGAGGTGCAGGCGCCCGCCCTGCCAGGCGTCGCCCAGCTCGTCGGGCGTCACGGCCACGGGGCTGAAGGCGGTGGCGGGCTTGCTCTGGAAGAAGCCGAAGCCCTTGGCCAGTTCGGCGGGAATCAGGTTGCGCAATGACACGTCGTTGGCCAGCATCACCAGGCGGATGCCCTCGAGCGCCTGCTCGGGCGTCGCGCACATGGGCACGTCGCCGGTGATGACGGTGATCTCGGCCTCGAAGTCGATGCCGTAGTCCTCGCTGGGCACCACCACGTCGTCCATCGGGCCGATGAAGTCGTCGCTGCCGCCCTGGTACATCAGCGGGTCTTCGTAGAAGCTGGCCGGCACCACGGAGTTGCGCGCGGCGCGCACCAGCTCCACGTGGTTCAGGTAAGCCGAGCCGTCGGCCCACTGGTAGGCGCGCGGCAGCGGCGCCATGCACATGGCCGGGTCGAAGGGAAAGGCGTGGCGCGCCTTGCCCTGGTTCAGGGTCACGTACAGGTCCTGCAGCTGGGGGCTGATGAAGTTCCAGTCGTCCAGGGCCTGTTGCAGGGTGTTCGCGATGCCGGTCGCATAATGGGCCGTGCTCAGGTCACGCGAGACCACCACCAGTTGTCCGTCGCGCGAGCCGTCCTTGTAGGTGGCGAGTTTCATGCGTATCTCCTGCTGCCTTCTGAGTGGATGGGTGCCCCGGGGGCTTTGGGGCGATAATTACGGATAGTGAAATCGATTAACCTATGCGTAAGAGTGAGATTCTAGACCAAAGCCCCGCCAACGAGAGCGACGACAGCGAACCCCAGCGCGCGGGCATCCAATCGGTCGAGGTCGGCTTTGAATTGTTGAACGCCCTGTCGAGGGCCAGCGGCGCACTGATGCTGCGCGACCTGGCCGCCGCCGCCGGCATGAGCGCGGCCAAGGCCCACCGCTACCTGGTGAGCTTCCAGCGCCTGGGCCTGGTCACGCAGGACAGCGCCAGCACCCGCTACGACCTGGGGCCGGCCGCGCTGCGCCTGGGCCTGGCCAGCCTGTCGCGCATCGACGCCGTGCGCCTGGCGCGCGAGCGCATCGACGCCCTGCTGCCGCTCACCGGTCACACCCTGGCCATCGCCGTCTGGGGCAACCAGGGGCCCACCATGGTGCACTGGACCGAGGCGCCCCAGGCCGTGCCCGTGGCGCTGCGCCTGGGCGACGTGATGCCCCTGCTGTCGTCCGCCACCGGCCGCTGCTTCGCCGCTTTCATGGGCGACGAGGGCCACGACGCCCAGCGCGTCGGCCCCATGATCCGCGAGGAACTCGCGCGCCTGAAGAAGCTGCCGCGCAACGGCCCCTTGCCGCTGGACCTGCCCACCTCCATGGCCGAGGTGCAGGAAATGCTCGACGAGGTGCGCCGCCGCGGCGTGGCGCGCGTGGTGCACAGCCTGCAGGCCAGCGTGGCCGGCTTTGGCGCCCCCGTGTTCGACGTGCAAGGCCGCATGGTGCTGGCCATGGTGGTGCTGGGCTCGGTGGCCACCCTGGACACCGACTGGGACGGCGGCCCGGCGACCGCGCTGCGCGACGCCGCCCGTCGGCTCAGCGCCGATCTCGGGCACCGCGAAGCGGCGCCCCGGTCCGACGAGCCATGAAGCCACTCAAGACCCCCGTGGGCCCGATATCCCGCCCCTGGCTGTGGCTGGGCGCCGGCGTGCTGGCGGCCCTCGCCGCGGCGCTCGGCCCCCTGGGGGGTGGCACCGCGTTCGCCGCCGCGCCACCGGCACCCGCCGCCAGCGCCACCGCCCCGCGCAGCGACCCGCCCCCGGCGAGTGAGCTGAGTTACGAGGTGTTCGGCCAGGCCAAGGGCTTCGACTACCGCGCCACCGGCAGCCTCTCCTGGCGCCGCGAGGGCCCGAACTACGAGGCCCGCCTGGAACTCGCCATGCCCCTGCTCGGCAAGCGCGTGCAGACCAGCCAGGGCAGCGTGGGCCCCGACGGCCTGCGGCCGACGCGGTTCGCCGACAAGCGCAGCAGCGAGCGCGCCGTGCAGTTCGAGCCCGAGGCCAAGCGCATCCGCTTCAGCAACAACGCCCCCGAGGCCGAGTGGCTGCCTGGCGCGCAGGACCGGCTGAGCCTGTTCCTGCAGCTCGCCGGCCTGCTGCGCGCCCAGCCGCGCCAGACCGGCGACGTGCTGAGCTTCCAGGTGGCCGGCGTGGGCGATGCCGAGATCTGGCAGTTCGAGGTGGGCGCTCTGGAGACCCTGCGCCTGCCGGCCGGCAACATCGAGGCCCGGCTGCTGAAACGCACCCCGCGCAAGCCGCACGACAGCACGGTCGAGGTCTGGCTGGCGCCCGCCCTGGGCCACCTGCCGGTGCGCCTGCGCATCGCCCAGCCGAATGGCGATGTGGCCGATCAACGGCTCGCCCGTTTGCCCTAGCCGCTGGCCCCCCCGGAACCCGTTTCGGCTCAAACGCCACAAGCCGATTGAAAAACGCCGCCGGGTCCCCAACTGGGGCATACCCCTGCTCCAGTGGGGATGCAATTTGCCGATATAACGGCATCAGCGCCGAAAGCGATTGGCGGAAAGGAAATCAAGTCCATGCACATGCTGTACGACTCGGAAGCGTTCGCGGTGGTCCACATCCTGGCCAACGCGCCGGCCGACGGTGAGGCCCCCACCGACACCGGGCCGCAGATCCCGCGCCATGGCTTTGAAATCGTGGACAAGCGCTCGGGCAAGGAGGTCTACCTCGACGGCTCCTGGGCCGAGATGTTCCAGGCCCAGATCGTGGAATGGCAGCGCAACAGCCCCTCGCAGGAAGAGGTGGAGAACACGCTGGAGGGCTACGCCTCGCTGGCCCAGAACCCGGTCGTGATGCACTGAGCGCACCACGGCGCCCCGACAACCCCACCCAGCCTGGCTATGCCAGGCTTTTTTGTGCCCGCGCGCAGCGCCAGCGGTACACCGGCTCGGCCAGGACCAGCACCGCCACCAGGCGGCAAACCTGGAAGGCGGTCACCACCGGCACGCCCAGCTGCAGCACCTTGGCGGTGATGGCCATCTCGGCGATGCCCCCTGGTGAGGTGCCCAGCAGCATGGTCACCGGGTGCAGACCCGTGAGCCGCGCCACCACCCAGCCGAAGCCGGCGCACAGGGCCATCATGGCGAAGGTGGCCAGTGCCACCGAACCCAGCCAGCGCGGCGCCGTGTGCGCGAAGGCCGGCGTGAAGCGCACCCCCAGGCTCACGCCGATGAACAGCTGGGCCGCGTTGGTGAAGGCCAGCGGCAGGGCCGAGAGCTGCACGCCCGCCAGCGTGATCGCCATGGTCACCACCAGCGCGCCCATGAACCAGGGGTTGGCGCGGCCCAGTCGCTGCATGGCCAGGGCACCGGCCAGCGTGAGCAGCCCCAGCAGGGCCAGCCCACCCGCGTGCACCTCGCGGATGGCGGGCGGCAGCGTGTCCAGCCCATGCACGCCCGCGGCCTGCAGGGCGAACGGAATGGTGACCGTGACAAGCAGCACGCGCAGGGTGTGGGCGGCGGCCACCAAGTCGGTGCGCGCGCCCTGGCGCTCGGCCAACAGGGTCATCTCGGACGCGCCGCCGATGGCGCCCGAAAAATAGGTGGTGGCGATCAACTGCGCGGGCGGCAGCCGCAGGCGCGCCGCGTGCTGGCGCCGCAGCCAGGCCGCGAAGCCCAGGCCCAGCAGCAGCGCCCAGGCCACGCCCAGGACGATCGCCCACCACAAGCCGGCGACCAGGGCGCCCACCTCGGGGGTGAAGTACAGGCCCAGGGCCGCGCCGATCACCCACTGTCCGGCGTTGCGCAGCGGTGTCCAGCTTTCGGTGGGCGCGCCCAGCACCGACACCAGGGCGCTGGCCAGCAGCGGTCCGATCATCCAGGGAATGGGCGTGCCCAGCCAGACGCACAGGCGGGCAGCGGCGTAGGCGAGCAAAAGGGTCAGGGCCGTGCGCGTCCAGGACGCCGGCCCGAAGCGCGACACAGGGAAAGGCACTCGGGAAATCTCGGGCGGCGCGGAGGGCGCCATCGGGGCCCGTAGTATCGGTGCATGAAGCCCTCCCTTGCCGCCACTGGCCTGGCCGTGCTCTGGCTCGCGGCCTGCGCCCAGACACCCCCTCGGGACCTGTCCGCCCTGCTCGCCCGCACCCAGCCCACGCCCCTGCTGCTGGTGGGCGAGCAGCACGACGCGCCCGAGCACCAGCAGTTGCAGCGCGAACTGGTGCAGACCCTGGCCACGCGCGGCGGGCTCGCGGCCGTGGTGATGGAGATGGCCGAGGCCGGCCGCGATACGCGCCACCTGTCGCGCGACGCCAGCGAAGACGCCGTGCGCCAGGCCCTGGCCTGGGACCAGGGGGCCAATTGGCCCTGGCCGGTCTACGGGCCGGTGGTGATGGCCGCCGTGCGCGCGGACGTGCCCGTGCTCGGTGGCAACCTGCCGCGCGCGCGGATGCGCGAGGCCATGGCCGACACCGCGCTGGACCGGTCGGTGGACGCCTCGGTGCTGGACCGCCAGCGCGCCGCCGTGCGCGAAGGCCACTGCGATCTGCTGCCCGACAGCCAGATCGCGCCAATGACGCGCATCCAGCTCGCGCGCGACCGTTCGTTGGCGGACACCGCGCTCCAGGCCCTGGCGCCGGGCCGCACGGTGCTGCTGATCGCGGGCAACGGCCATGTGCGCACGGACATCGGGGTGCCGCTGCACCTGCCCGCCGGCCAGGCCCGCCGCGTGGTGGTGGCGCGCGCGGGCGCGGCCGGCGCCGAC
>NZ_MKSS01000132.1:0-2851 GCF_001897365.1 Hydrogenophaga sp. 70-12 | reverse complement strand
GGCGCCACCAGTTGCCCAGCACCGTGCGCGCCTGCTCGAAGCCGCTGCGCTTCCAGGGCAGCGGCCCGCTGCCGGGCAGCGCCGTGGCCTGCGGCGCCAGTTGGCCCAGCGTGAGGAACACCTGCTGGGCCATCACGTTGTTGCTCCACTGGTTCACGTCGGTGAGGATGTCGGTCAGCGGCAGCGAGGGCGCGTCGAGCAGCAGCTTGGCGTCCAGCGGCGTGAGGCCGGCGCGCACCTGGCCCGTGAGCAGGCCGCCGCTGGCGCGCCACAGGCCCTCCATCGCGCGCGCCGCGAAGCTGGCCGGGTCCTGGTAGGCCACGGGCCATTTCTGCTCGCCGCAGCGCAGGGGGTAGCGGCCCTGGAAGGCGATGCGGCCGGGGTCGTCGAAGCGCGCGCGCAGCCCGCCGCGCCAGTCGCCGCAGGCGCCGTTGGACAGGGGCACGCTGGCGTCGATGGCCAGGCCCGCCAGCGGCGGCTCGCTGACCACGCGCGCCACGCCCGCCGCGGCGTCGGGCATGAAACCCAGCACCACCGACTTGAAGTTCACCAGCAGCGCGTCGGGCCCGGCGTTGTAGGGGCGCAGGGCCTCGCCATCGAAAGCGCCGGGGTCGTAGGGCGGCAGGTCGAAAGCGCTGCTGTCGAGCACCATGTCGCCCAGGATGAGCTGCACACCCTGCGCCTGCAGGGCGGCGAAGGCCTCCTGGATGCGCTCGAGCACGAACTTGGGGTCGCCGCCGCCGCGCACGTAGAGGTTGCCGCGCAGCGCACCGGCCTCCAGCGGGCCGTCGGTGTAGAAGCGCGTGCTCCAGGTGTAGCCGGGGCCCAGCAGGTCGAAAGCGGCGTAGCTGGTCACCAGCTTCATCACCGAGGCCGGGTTGACCGGCATCCCCGACTGGTGGCGCAGCCGCGCCTCATGGCCGTCCAGCGGCACCACCACGGCGGCGAAGGCGGTGGCGGGCACCTCGGCCCGTGCCAGCGCCGCCGCCACCGGTGGCGGCAGCGCCTCGCGCGAAGGCCCCTGGGCGCAGGCCGGCAGGGCGATGGCCAGCGCCAACAGCAGGGGCGACAGGAATCGGTTCACGCGGGGGATTATCGGCCGGGCCCCGGCAGGTCCCTCCAGGCCGGTGGCCGATAATCCCCCGATGCCTGCCGCCCCGTGTTTCCTGGCCATCGAGACCAGCACCGACACCCTCTCGCTGGCCCTGGGCACCGGGCGGGCCGGCGAGGCCGTGCACCGCTTCCAGGGCCCCGGCGGCGCCCAGGCCTCCACCGAACTGCTGCCCCAGGTGCGGCGCCTGCTGGCCGAGGCCGGCCGGTCGCTGGACGAACTGGACGCCATCGCCTTCGGGCGCGGCCCCGGCTCGTTCACCGGCCTGCGCACCGCCTGCGCCGTGGCCCAGGGCCTGGCCTACGGCACGCGCGGACCGCGCCACCCCCAGGGCCTGCCCGTCCTGCCCATCGACACCCTGCTGGCCCTGGCCGAGCAGGCCCGCGCCGACGACGCGGCCGAGGGCCACACGGCGCCCGCTCACATCGTGGCCCTGCTCGACGCGCGCATGGACGAGCTCTACCTGGCGGCCTACGCACTCGACGGCGAATCGCTGCGCGCCCTCGCCCCGCCCCGGCTGTGCGCGCCCGCCGACCTCGCGGGCTGGCTGCACGACCAAGGCCTGGCCGACGGCACCCGCACCCTGCTCGCGGGCAACGCCTTCGCGGCCTACGCCGACGCCCTGCGCGACGCGCCCGGCCGCCGCCGCGCGGCCCTGCCCACGGCCGACGCCTTGCTGCGCCTGGCCCCGGCGCTGATGGCCCGGGGCGCCGCGGTCGGCGCCGCCGAGGCCCTGCCGCTGTACGTGCGCGACAAGGTCGCGCGCACCACGGCCGAACGCGAGGCCGGGACATGAAGCACCCCCGCGCCGGGCTTTGCCCGGCACCCCCTCCAGGGGGCGATGCCAGCGGCCCGGCAAAGCCGGTGCCGCGGCATCCCTCGATGGATGCGGCCGCCACCCTGCCCGGATGGACCGCCGGCCTGTGGCCCGCGCCCATGGACACCCTGCCCGTGCCGCTGGAGGCCGAGGCGCGCGCCATCGCCTTCATGCCCATGACCGAAGCCGACCTGGACGCGGTGCACGCGGTCGAGACCAGCGCCTACGGCCACCCGTGGTCGCCGCGGCACTTCCGCGACTCGCTGCAGGCCGGCTACCCGGCCGTGATGCTGATCGGCGAAGCGCACGCGGGCGAAAGCCCCTGGCCCCCCCGGCCCGACGGCCGCTGGCTGCTCGGCTACCTGGTGGCCATGCCCGGCGTGGACGAGGTGCACCTGCTCAACCTCACCGTGAACCCGCCGCACCAGCGCCAGGGCTGGGCGCGCTTCATGCTCGACGCGCTGTCGCTGTGGTCGCGCGGCCAGGGCGCGCGCGCGCTGTGGCTGGAGGTGCGCCAGAGCAACGCGCCCGCGCGCCGGCTGTATGAACGCTACGGCTTTCGCGAGGTGGGCGTGCGCCGCGGCTACTACCCGCTGTCGGCGCTGCAGCGCGAGGACGCGGTGGTGATGCAACTGGGCCTGGACGGCACGCAGGGCACCGAATGACCGATCGGACCGACACGCCCGACGGCTGGGTGCGCGAGCTCGACGCGCGCCAGCGCGCCATGCTCGCCGAGATGGGCGTGAAGGTCTGGGTGCCCGCCCCGCCGCGCGCGCCCGCGGCCAGCGCCGAGCCGGCGACCAGCGCCGAGGCGGCGCCCGCCGCGACGGCCACGCCCGCACCCGCCGCGCGCCCGCCCGCGGCGGTCCGCCCGCCCCACGCCCGCACCCGCCGCGCGCCCGCCCGCGGCGGTCCGCCCGCCC
>NZ_MKSS01000131.1:0-2808 GCF_001897365.1 Hydrogenophaga sp. 70-12 | reverse complement strand
CCGGCGGCCAGGAGGATGGCGTGGGCAGGGTGGGCCATGGTGAAGGGGCTAGGCCTCGACTGTAGCCGCCCCGCGGCGGCTCAGCGACCGGCCAGGGCGAACAGGCCGGCCATGCCGACCGCGTAGACCAGCAGCAGCGCCCAACTGTCCGGCCCCATGCCCAGGCGCTTGCGGCGCGGGCGCCACAGCAGGCCGGCCGCGACGACGCCGGTCATCAGCAGGCCCAGGGCGGTGATGTATAGCGTCTCCGCGCTGGCGCCAGGCATCACGGCCTGGCCGGCCAGCGCCGTGGCCAGCACCAGCAGCACGGGCAGCAGGGCGTTGCCGCCCAGGATGTCGCTCACCGCCAGCGCGGGCTCGTCGCGCCGCATGGCCGCCAGGCCGGTGGCGACCTCGGGCAAGGCGGTGGACGCGGCGAGCACGGTGGCGCCGAAGAGCACGCCGTCGATGCCCCAGCGCCGGGCCAAGGCGTCGCCGCTGCGCTCGAGCAGCACGCCGCCGATGAGCGTGAGCAAGGCGCAGGCGGCGAACAGCAGACCGGCGCCGCGCAGGCCGTCCGACGGACGGCGGGTAGGGCGGCGGGGCGCGGCCGAGGGGCGTTGGCTGAGCCGGCGCACCAGCAACAGGCCACCCAGCCAGGCGAAGACGGTCAGCGCGCCGTCCGGCGTGACGCCGAAACGGATGGCGTCGGCCGGCAGCCAGTGGCCCAGCAGCACCAGGGCCAGCAGCGCCACCACCATCAGCGCCTCGGCCAGCGCCTGGGGCGAGGCCACGCGGGTGGACAGCGGCACCGCGCCGCGGTGGCCCACGGCGTCGAACAGCGCCAGCAGCAGGGTCTGGATGGCCACGCCGCCCAGCAGGTTGGCCACGGCCACCTCGACGCGCCCGCCCAGCGCGGCGCTGGCGGTGATGGCGATCTCGGGCAGGTTGGTCACCAGCGCCAGCAACACCAGCCCGCCCATCTCGTCGCCCCAGCCGAAGGCCTGGTCCAGTCGGTCGGTGGCCTGGGTGAGCCGCACGCCGGCCCACCACACGACCAGCGCCGCGCCGGCGAAGATCGCCAGCAGCGCGGGGGAAGGCAGATCGGTCATGGGCTCGGGTGGGCGGTGGCGGCCATCGTACGGTGGGCCGCGCGCCCGGCCGCCAGGGCCGATACCCCCCGCGCGAGCGGCCGGCGCGGGCCCAGTCGCTAAAATCCGGGGTTTTCCCCAGGCTGGGCGGCGCGCGACGCGCCCACGCCGCGCCCCCACCCCACCCGAGGTCTTCATGAGCGACTCCGCCGGCGTCACCGTCTCTCCCCTGGTCATGGCCAACGCCATCCGCGCTCTGGCGATGGACGCCGTGCAGGCCGCCAACTCCGGCCACCCCGGCGCACCCATGGGCATGGCCGACATGGCCGTCGCGCTCTGGGGCCGCCACCTCAAGCACAACCCGGTGAACCCGCACTGGGCCGACCGCGACCGCTTCGTGCTGTCCAACGGGCACGGCTCCATGCTCATCTACTCGCTGCTGCACCTCACGGGCTACGCGCTGCCCCTGCAGGAGCTGAAACATTTCCGCCAGCTGCACAGCAAGACCGCCGGCCACCCCGAGGTGGGTATCACGCCCGGCGTGGAAACCACCACCGGCCCGCTGGGCCAGGGCATCACCAACGCCGTGGGCATGGCCCTGGCCGAGAAGCTGCTGGCCGCCGAGTTCAACCGCCCCGGCCACACCGTCGTCGACCACCACACCTACGTGTTCCTGGGCGACGGCTGCCTCATGGAGGGCATCAGCCACGAGGCCGTGGCCCTGGCCGGCGCCTGGAAACTCAACAAGCTCATCGCGCTGTACGACGACAACGGCATCTCCATCGACGGCAAGGTCACGCCCTGGTTCATCGACAACACCGCCCTGCGCTTCGTGGCCTGCGGCTGGAACGTCATCGGCCCCATCGACGGCCACGACGCGGACGCGGTGGACCAGGCCATCGCCCAGGCGCGCCGCCACCCCGAGCAGCCCACGCTGATCGTCTGCAAGACGCACATCGGCAAGGGCAGCCCGAACCGCGCCAACACCGCGAAGGCGCACGGCGAGCCGCTGGGCGCCGAGGAAATCCAGCTCACGCGCGAGGCCCTGGGCTGGCCGCACGCGCCCTTCGTGGTGCCCGACGAGGTCTACGCCGCCTGGGACGCGAAAGCCGCCGGCGCCGAGGCCGAGGCCGACTGGACCGCGCGCTTTCGCGCCTACCGCGCCGCCCACCCCGAGCTGGCCGCCGAGTTCGAGCGCCGCATGAAGGGCGAGCTGCCGAAGGACTTCGCCGCGCTGGCCGCCGCCGCGGCCCGCCAGGCCCACGCCAAGGCCGAGACCGTGGCCAGCCGCAAGGCCAGCCAGCTCGCGCTGGAGCACTTCACCGCCGCGCTGCCCGAACTGCTGGGCGGCAGCGCCGACCTCACCGGCTCCAACCTCACCAATACCAAATCCACGCCGCCGCTGCGCCTGGACATCGCCGGCAACGTGGTGCGCGACGAGGCCGGCCGCCTGGGCCGCCACATCAACTATGGCGTGCGCGAGTTCGGCATGGCCGCCATCATGAACGGCGTGGCCCTGCACGGTGGCTACATCCCCTACGGCGGCACCTTCCTCACCTTCAGCGACTACTCGCGCAACGCCATTCGCATGGCCGCGCTGATGAAGCAGCGCGTGGTCCACGTCTTCACGCACGACTCCATCGGCCTGGGCGAGGACGGCCCCACGCACCAGTCGATCGAGCACGCCGCCAGCCTGCGCCTGATCCCGGGCCTGGACGTCTGGCGCCCCGCCGACACC
>NZ_MKSS01000130.1:0-2800 GCF_001897365.1 Hydrogenophaga sp. 70-12 | reverse complement strand
TGACGCGCGAGCGCGCCGGCTTCGAGGTGCGCGACGTGCACGTCACGCACTACGGCCGCGTCTGCCCGATCGAAACGCCGGAAGGCCCGAACATTGGCCTGATCAACTCGCTGGCCCTGTACGCCCGCCTCAACGAGTACGGCTTCATCGAGACGCCGTACCGCCGCGTGGTGGACGGCCAGGTCACGAACCAGATCGACTACCTGTCCGCCATCGAGGAAGGCAAGTACGTCATCGCCCAGGCCAACGCCGCGCTCGACAAGGACGGTCGCCTGGTGGGCGAGCTGGTCTCCGCGCGCGAGAAGGGCGAATCCATCCTGACCGGCCCCGACACCATCCAGTACATGGACGTGTCGCCAGCGCAGATCGTGTCGGTGGCCGCTTCGCTGGTGCCCTTCCTGGAGCACGACGACGCCAACCGCGCGCTGATGGGCGCCAACATGTCTCGTCAGGCCGTGCCCGTGCTGCGCCCCGAGAAGCCCTTCGTGGGCACCGGCATCGAGCGCGTGGCCGCGGTCGACTCCGGCACGGTGGTGACGGCCACCCGCGGTGGCGTGGTCGACTACGTCGACGCCACCCGCATCGTGATCCGCGTCAACGACGAGGAAGCGGTGGCCGGCGAAGTGGGCGTGGACATCTACAACCTCATCAAGTACCAGCGCTCCAACCAGAACACCAACATCCACCAGCGCCCCATCGTCAAGAAGGGCGACAAGCTGGCCAAGGGTGACGTGATCGCGGACGGCGCGTCCACCGACCTCGGCGAAATCTCGATCGGCCAGAACATGCTGATCGCCTTCATGCCCTGGAACGGCTACAACTTCGAGGACTCGATCCTCATCAGCGAACGCGTGGTGGCCGACGACCGCTACACCAGCATCCACATCGAGGAGCTGGTGGTGATGGCGCGCGACACCAAGCTGGGCGCCGAGGAAATCACCCGCGACATCCCGAACCTGGCCGAGCAGCAGCTCAACCGCCTGGACGAGTCCGGCATCATCTACGTGGGCGCCGAAGTGCTGCCCGGCGACGTGCTGGTCGGCAAGGTCACGCCCAAGGGCGAGACCACGCTCACGCCCGAAGAGAAACTGCTGCGCGCGATCTTCGGCGAGAAGGCCTCCGACGTGAAGGACACCTCGCTGCGCGTCGAGCAGGGCTCGCAGGGCACGGTGATCGACGTGCAGGTCTTCACCCGTGAAGGCATCCAGCGCGACAAGCGCGCCCAGCAGATCATCGACGACGAGCTCAAGCGCTTCCGCCTCGACCTCAACGACCAGCTGCGCATCGTCGAGGCCGACGCCTTCGACCGCATCGAAAAGCTGCTGGTGGGCAAGGTCGCCAACGGCGGCCCGA
This sequence comes from Hydrogenophaga sp. 70-12, assembly GCF_001897365.1. Taxonomy (NCBI): domain Bacteria; kingdom Pseudomonadati; phylum Pseudomonadota; class Betaproteobacteria; order Burkholderiales; family Comamonadaceae; genus Hydrogenophaga; species Hydrogenophaga sp. 70-12. The sequence continues at coordinate 1,447 of NZ_MKSS01000130.1, read as the reverse complement.
AGAAGCTGGCCAAGGGCACCACCATCGACAAGGCCTACCTGGCCGACGTCGAGAAGTACCACTGGTTCGACATCCGCCCCGCGGACGACAACGTGGCCGCGCAGCTCGAGTCGATCAAGAACTCGATGGAGCAGACGCGCCACAGCTTCGACCTCGCGTTCGAAGAGAAGCGCAAGAAGCTCACGCAGGGCGACGAGCTGCCCGCCGGCGTGCTCAAGATGGTCAAGGTCTACCTGGCCGTCAAGCGCCGCCTGCAGCCCGGCGACAAGATGGCCGGCCGCCACGGCAACAAGGGCGTGGTCTCCAAGATCGTGCCCGTGGAAGACATGCCGCACATGGCCGACGGCACCCCCGCCGACGTGGTGCTCAACCCGCTGGGCGTGCCGTCGCGCATGAACGTGGGCCAGGTGCTGGAAGTGCACCTGGGCTGGGCCGCCAAGGGCCTGGGCCAGCGCATCGGCGACATGCTGCAGCGCGAAGCCAAGGTGGCGGAGGTGCGCCAGACCCTCGAGTCCATCTTCAACACCATGGGCAAGAAGGAAGACTTCGCCGACCTGTCCGACGCCGAGGTCATCGAGATGGCGCAGAACCTGCAGCACGGCGTGCCCTTCGCGTCGCCCGTGTTCGACGGTGCCTCGGAAGACGAGATCCGCGCCATGCTGAAGCTGGCCTACCCGGACGACATCGCCGCGATCAAGGGCCTGACCGAGACGCGCACCCAGGCGCAGCTCTACGACGGCCGCACCGGCGACGCCTTCGAGCGCAAGACCACCGTGGGCTACATGCACTTCCTCAAGCTGCACCACCTGGTCGACGACAAGATGCACGCCCGTTCTACCGGCCCGTACTCGCTCGTCACCCAGCAGCCGCTGGGCGGCAAGGCGCAGTTCGGTGGCCAGCGTTTCGGCGAGATGGAGGTCTGGGCGCTGGAAGCTTACGGCGCGTCCTACATCCTGCAGGAGATGCTCACCGTCAAGTCCGACGACGTGCAGGGCCGCACCAAGGTGTACGAGTCCATCGTCAAGGGCGAGCACACCATCGACGCGGGCATGCCCGAGTCGTTCAACGTGCTGGTCAAAGAGATCCGTTCGCTCGGTATCGATATCGAACTCGAGCGTTCGTGATCCACAGAAGTAAAGGAAAGCTCACATGAAATCCTTGCTCGACCTGTTCAAGCAGTTCACGCCCGACGAGCATTTCGATGCCATCCGCATCGGCCTGGCCTCGCCGGAAAAAATCCGCTCCTGGTCCTTCGGTGAAGTCAAGAAGCCCGAGACCATCAACTACCGCACCTTCAAGCCGGAACGCGACGGCCTGTTCTGCGCCAAGATCTTCGGTCCCATCAAGGACTACGAGTGCCTGTGCGGCAAGTACAAGCGCCTGAAGCACCGTGGCGTGATCTGCGAGAAGTGCGGCGTCGAAGTGACCCAGACCAAGGTGCGCCGCG
>NZ_MKSS01000129.1:0-15383 GCF_001897365.1 Hydrogenophaga sp. 70-12 | reverse complement strand
CTTGTCGATCACGTACACCACGCCATTGAGCAGCGCGACGTGCGCGTCGTCGCGCGCGCGCGAAACCCGCACCTGGTAGGTGCCGATCTTTCGCGAGCGTGCCACCTCGGTGGCGTGCGCGATCAGCCACTCGCCCTCTTCCACCGCGGTGGAGATGCTCATCTGGGAGTCGACCAGCGTGGCGATGCTGCCGTAGGTGTTGCAGGCCAGGCCGAGCGCCATGTCGCCAAGCGAGAAGATCGCGCCACCGTGGCACCGCTTGTTGAAGTTGATGTGCATGCGCTGCACGCGCATGCGCAGCTTCACTTCACCGGGCGCGGCGTACAACAACTGCATGCCCATGGCCTGGCCGAAGCCGTCGGCGCCCAGACAGCGCGTCACCAGGGCTCGGGCCTGCTGCGCGCCACCGGGGGCGTGGCGCAGGCCGCGCTGCGGTCGCTGCTCCAGCCATTCCACCAGCGCGTCCATGCCCTCGCCCGACGGCGCAGACACCTTCGTCACCACCGGCGTCCAGTCGGCGTGGCGGCGCAGGCCGATCATGGCGTTCAGGTCCGACTCGGTGCGGCGCGCGTCGGGCAGGTCGGCCTTGGTGACGACAAAGATGTCGGCGATTTCAAGCACGCCGGCCTTGATCGCCTGCACGTCGTCGCCCAGGCCCGGCGGGCAGGCCACGACGCGCGTGTCGGCGTAGCGCGTGATCTCCACCTCGGACTGGCCCGCGCCCACCGTCTCGACGATCACCACGTCGAAGCCGGCGGCGTCGAAGACGTCGATCACGTCGCCGGCCGCGGCGGCCAGGCCACCCAGGTGACCGCGCGAGGCGAGCGAACGGATGAAGACGCCCTCGTCGGACTGGCGCTCGCCCATGCGGATGCGGTCGCCCAGCACGGCACCGCCGGTGAAGGGGCTGGACGGATCGACCGCCACCACGGCCACGGTGCGGCCGCGCTGGCGCAGGCCCACAATGAGCGCGGACACCAGCGTGGACTTGCCTGCGCCCGGTGGCCCGGTGACGCCGATGACGTGCGCGCGGCCCGTGCGCCCGGCCACCGCCTGGCGCACGTCGTGCGCGCGCTCGTCGTTGCTTTCCAGGCTGCTGATGGCCCGCGCGAGGGTCAGGCGGTCGCCGCAGGCGATGCGTTCGCTGAGGGTATTGATCAAGGCGATCACACCATCGTCAAGGGTTGACCGAAGCCGAGCTCCTTGCGCAGCGTGCCGCAGATCTCGCCGTGGGTGGCACCGGCCTCGGCCGCCCGGACCACGTGCTCGAACACGTTCTGCTCGCGGTCGTTGGCCGAGCGCGCGAGCGCGGCGATGGCCTTGTCGACCTCGGCGTTCGAGCGGTTTTTCTTGTAGGCGCCGAGGCGTTCCACGTAGGCGCGCATGCGCTCGGGCGCCGGGTACTCAAGCGAGGGGTAGGTGGCCGGGTCTTCCTCGACCTGGTAGGCGTTGACGCCCACGATGGTCTGCTCGCCCGTGTCGACCCGCTTCTGGAACGCCAGCGCGGACTCGCCGATCATCTGCTGCACGATGCCCTTCTCGACCGCCTGGTACATGCCACCGGCCTCGTCGATCATGTCGATGATGGCGTTGATGCGCTGCTCCATCTGGTCGGTGAGCGACTCGATGTAGTACGAGCCACCCAGCGGGTCGATCACGTCGGTGAGGTGGGCCTCCTCGCGCAGGATGTTCTGCGTGGCCACGGCGATGCGCGCGGCCTCGGTCTTGGGCGTGGACAGCACCTCGTCGTAGGCGTCGGTGTGCAGCGACTGCAGGCCGCCGAAGATGCCCGCCATGGCCTGCGTGGTGACGCGCGCGATGTTGTTGAGCGGCTGCTGGCGCGTGAGGTCCACGCCCGAGGTCTGGCCGTGGAACTTGAAGCGCCAGGAGCGCGGGTCCTTGGCGCCGAAGCGCTCGCGGCACAGGCGAGCCCAGACCCGGCGACCGGCGCGGAACTTGGCCACTTCCTCGAAGAAGCTGATCGAGATGTCGAAGAAGAAGGTGAAGCGCGGCAGGAACTGGTCGGGGTCCATGCCGGCGGCGATGCAGTCCTCGGCGTATTGGATGCCCGAGCACAGCGTGAAGGCCATGGCTTCGGCGGGCGTGGCGCCGGCCTGCTGCATGTGCTGGCCAACGATGGACAGCGGGTTCCAGTGGGGCACCTGCGCGTTGCAGAAGCGGATGTGGTCCACGATGACCCGGCGCGCGCCCTGCAGCGCGAGGCGGAAGAACATGTGGTTGGCCACGAAGTGCGAGATGCAGTCGCTCTGGTTCGAGGTGCCGGTGATGCGCGTCCACGGAATGCCGCGGCGGCGTGCCACCGCCAGCTCGAAGGCCAGCAGGGTGAACGGCGATGGATCGTTCATCGCGGTGGAGATGCTGTCGATGGGTACACCATCGAGCGCGACCTGCATGTCGTCGGCGTTGTTGACCACGGTGCCACAGGTGCCGAGCAGCTCGGCCGGCACCTCGTCGGCGTCGTAGCCGCGGAAGACCGAGTTGCAGGGAATCAGCGACAGCGCCGAGGCGCCCAGGCCCAGGATCTCCTTGACGCGGACGTTGTAATCCTCGGGCACGCCCAGGCCGATGAGCTGGCGCTGCGACCAGCTGCGCCCCCGGTACATGGTGGAGTAGATGCCGCGCGTGAACGGGTACTGGCCCGGATAGCCCAGGCTTTCCGCGTAGGACTCGGTGCGCCGATCGCTGGGCGTGTACAGCGGCTTGACCGGAATGCCCGATCGGTTGTGCACGGTGGCATCGCCCGGCACCGCCTTGGCGAACTCATCGGCCCAGCGCTGCTCGCCTTCGGGCACGGACGCGGCGTGCAGGTGCTTGTCGACGGCGTTCATGCTTGCGCTCCTTGCAGTTCGCGGCGCTTGGTCGTGAGCGCCTTCACGTGCTCGACCACCTCGTCGAGCGAGGTGCCCGGGTGGAACACCCGAGCCACGCCGCTCTCGAGCAACACACCCTCGTCCTTGTGCGGCACGATGCCGCCGACGATCACCTGCACGTCGCCCAGGCCGGCCTCGCGCAGCGCGGCCATGAGCCGGGGCACGATGAGGTGGTCGGTGGCCAGAGAGGAGATGCCGATCACGTCGGCGTCCTCTTCCAGCGCAAGCTTCACCACGGTGGGAATCTCCTGCCACGGCGGCGTGTAGATCACTTCCATGCCCGCGTCGCGCAGGCAGGCCGCGATCACGCGGCTGCCACGGTCGTGGCCATCAAACCCTATCTTGGTGACGATCACCCTAGGCGGACGTTTCAACATCCTGCTTCTCCTTGACCAGCCCCACGAATTTCCGCGCCAGGGCGCGTGGGGTATCGCGTCCTTGGGGGTCGAACCAGAAAGGCGCCCAGTTCAGGGCACCCATGAGCATCAGTCGCATCGAGCGGCGGTCGATGCCGGGCGCCAGGGGCAGGCCGGCGATGGCTTCGCGGAAGTAGCGCTCGTGGTTGCCGCGCAGATCGCGCAGGCGATCGGCGATGCGGGGAATGTCGTCGGGCAGCACGCGGATCAGCACCTGCGCGTAGTCGCTGTCGCGCAGCACGGTCTCCAGGTGGGCGCGGCACAGGGCCTCGAGCCGCTGCCAGGGATCGGCCTCGCGCGCCACGGCGGTGGCGGAGGCGGTTTCGAGCGCCTGCACGCCGGTGGCGTACACGGCCAGCAGCAGCTCGTCCTTCGAAGGGAAGTGGTAGTAGACCGAGCCCGCGAGCATCTTGGCCTCCACCGCGATGTCGCGCATGGACGTGCCCGCGTAGCCGTGCAGCGCGAACAACCGCGCGGCTGCGTCGAGCAGATCGGGCAGGCGGTTGTCGGAGCGTGGACCCCGGGAGGTCTTGGTGGCGGCCGGCATATAAAAAGCAATCGTTCGCTAGGTTTAAGTGTGATTCCAGATTCGGCCGGTGTCAACCGGCCCCCACCCAGGGTTTTCTTGGATCTGCCGTTCATCGGCTTGTGGGCCGCGCCACCGGCCGGGATGTCGATGCCGCGCGGGCTGGGCCGTCGTGGTGATGCAATGCCCTATTGCGATCACTCAACACACAGGAGAACCCCATGCGATTCATCGTGATGGTCAAGGCCACGGCCGACAGCGAAGCGGGCGTGATGCCCACCGAACAGGAACTGGCCGAGATGGGCCGCTTCAACGAAGAACTGGTGAAGGCCGGCGTGATGGTCTCGGGCGAAGGCCTGCACCCGAGTTCGCAGGGCGCGCGCGTGCGCTTCTCGGGCCAACAGCGCAGCGTGATCGACGGCCCCTTCGCCGAGACCAAGGAGCTCGTCGCCGGCTTCTGGATCTGGCAATGCGCCTCGCTGCAAGAAGCCATCGACTGGGTCAAGCGCTGCCCCAACCCCATGCGCGGCGAATCGGAGATCGAGATCCGCCGCGTCTTCGAGGCCGAGGACTTCGGCGAGGCCTTCACGCCCGAGCTGCGTGAGCAGGAGGAGCGGCTGCGCGAACAGCTGATCGCGCAGCACAAGCGCTGAGACAGCGGGTCCGTCTCCTGGCCGAGGGGACGCAAGCCCTTGGCCCCACGCAGCGCCTGGTGAGGTGCGTGCGGGCAGGCGCCCGGGCGCCAGCCCTCGGTTCATCGCCTGAATCCTTCAGGCAAGCATCACATGTGATACTGTACATAAATACAGTATCTAGATGCCATGCTCTCCCCCTCGGCCGAGCCTTCGGCCCTCCCCCCGTCCGCGGCGCCCTGGCCGCGCCGCGTGGCCGACGCCCTCTGGCGCGGCCATGAAATCGGCGCGCCGCTGGCGCGCGTGCACCCCTCGGGCTGGGACGCGCTGGACCGCGAGCTGCCCGGCGGCGGCTGGCCCTGCCGCGCGCTCACCGAGGTCTTGCAGGCCCGCGCCGGCGCCCATGAGTGGCGCCTGCTCGCGCCCTGCCTGCCGCGCCTGGCCAGCGCAGGGCGCAGCCTGGCCCTGGTGGGACCGCCCTGGGTGCCGCATGGGCCAGGGCTGCAGCAGCTGGGACTGCCGGCGCGCCAGCTGATCTGGGTGCAAGCCGACAGCGAGGCCGAGCGCCTGTGGGCGAGCGAGCAACTCATCCGCGCCAACGCCTGCGGCGCGCTGCTGGCCTGGCTGCCGCAGGCCAGCCCCGAGGCCCTGCGCCGCCTGCAGGTGAGCGCGCAAGGCAACGACGGCCTGGTGCTGCTGTTTCGCCCGCAGGCCGCGCGGCACCAGGCCTCGCCCGCGCCGCTGCGCCTGCTGGTGCAGCACAGCCCCGACTGGGCCCTGCGCGTGCGCCTGCTCAAGCGCCGCGGCCCGCCGCACGACAGCGAATTGCGCCTGCCCTCGGTGCCGGGCGCGCTGGACGCCCTGCTCACCCCGCGTCTGCGCGCGCTGGGCCGACGGACCCCTGAAAACGAGGAGGCCGCCGATGTGGTGGGCCGCACTGATCCTTCCCGAAGCGAGCGGCGGCAGCGGCAGCGCGCCTGAAGCGCCAGGGTGGCGCCTCGCCGAACTGGGCACCTGGGCCTTGCAGTTCACGCCGCGGGTGGCCCTGGTCGAGGGCGCCACGCTCATGGAACTGGAGGCCAGCCAACGCCTGTTCGGCGGCCAGGCGGCGCTGCGCGAGCGCGTGCGCGAGGCGGCCGCGGCCGAGTTCGGCATCCACCGCATCGGCTGGGCCCCGACCGGCCTGGCCGCGCTGGCCTTCGCGCGCGCGGGTGTCGAGGGCGTCGACCCTGGTGTACCGCTGGCGCGCGCGCTGGACCGCTTGCCGATGGACACGCTTGGGGCCGTGGCCCCGCACCGCGGCACGCTCGCGCGCCTGGGCTGCCGCACGCTGGGCGACCTGCGCCGCCTGCCGCGCGCGGGCCTCGGCCGACGCTTCGACGCCGCGCTGCTGGAGGCGCTGGACCAAGCCCATGGCCAACGCCCCGAGACGCACGGCTGGCTCGCGCCCCCCGAGACCTTTCGCGCGCGGCTGGAACTGATGTCGCGCGTGGAAGACGCGCCCTCGCTCATGCACGGCGCGCACCGCCTGCTGCTGCGCCTGGGCGGCTGGCTGGGCGCGCGGCACCGCGGCGTCACGGCCTTCGCGCTGCGCTGGGCGCACGACACCCTGCGCGCGCGCGCCGCGGGCGAAGGCGGCGAACTGGTGCTGCGCACGCGCACGCCCACGCGCCGCGTCGAGCACCTGGCGCGCCTGCTCGCCGAACACCTGGCGCGCACCGAATTGCTGGCGCCGGTGGGTGAGCTGGAACTGGAGGCCCTGGACACGCAGCCGCTGGCGCCGCCCAGCGCCTCGCTCCTGCCCGACGACGGCGCGAGCGACGCCGCGCTGGACGACACCCTGGAGCGCCTCGCGGCGCGGCTGGGCGCGGCGCGCGTGCTGCGGCCCGTGCCGCTGGACGACCACCGGCTCGAGCACATGCAGCGCTGGCAGCCTGTGGGCGAGCCCCTGCCGCGCGCCCGTCCCGCGCCCTGCGCCGCCGACCGCACGCCGCAGCCGAGCTGGGTGCTGCCCCAGCCCTTGCGGCTGCCGGTGCGTGACCACCGGCCCGTGTACCGCGAAACGCTGCAACTCATCGCCGGGCCACACCGCGTGGAAGGCGGCTGGTGGGACCGCGCGCCCGACGGCGTCCAGCACCGCCACGCGCAGCGCGACTACTTCGTCGCGTTCGACGCTCGGGCCGGCGTGCTCTGGGTGTTCCAGGAACGCCTGGCCGACGAGGGCGGCGCCTGGTACCTGCACGGGGTGTTTGCATGAACCCCGCTCGGCCGCCCGAAGGGGTTCGCACCGCGGTGCGCGGCACGGGGGTTTCCGAATGAACACGCCCGCACTGCCCGCCTACGCCGAGCTGCACTGCCTCAGCAACTTCACCTTTCTGCGCGGCGCCAGCCACCCCAAGGAACTGGTGCGGCGCGCGGCGCAACTGGGCTATGCCGCGCTGGCCATCGCCGACGAATGCTCCATGGCCGGCGTGGTGCGCGCGCACGTGGAGGCCAAGGCGCGCGGCCTGCCGCTGATCATCGGCGCGCAGTTCCGCGTGGACGACGCGCCCTTCACACTGGTCGCGTTGGCGCAGAACCGAAACGGCTATGGCAACCTGTGCGAGCTGATCTCGCGGCTGCGCCGCGCCAGCCCGACCAAAGGCGAGTACCGCCTGCGCCTGGCCGACATCGACCCCACGGCGCTGGCCGATTGCCTGGTGCTCGCCGCGCCCGAGCGCGGCACGCCGCTGCCGCGCCTGATCGAACTGGCGCGCTGGCTGCTCACCGGCTTCAGCGGGCGCTGCTGGTTCGCGGTCACGCTGCTGCGCCAGCTCGACGACGAGGCCTGGCTCGCGCGCCTGCGCGAAGCCGGCGAACTCAGCGCCATCCCGCTCGTGGCCACGGGCGACGTGCTGATGCACCGGCGCTCGCGCCAGGCCCTGCAGGACGTGCTCAGCGCCACGCGCCTGGGCCGGCCGCTCACCGACTGCGGCCAGCAGCTGCAGCCCAACGCCGAGCGCCACCTGCGCTCGCGGCTGCGCCTGTCCACCACCTACCCGTCCGATCTGTTGGCCGAAACCTTGCGCGTGGCCGAGCGCTGCGCCTTCTCGCTCGACGAGCTGCGCTACCAGTACCCGGCCGAGGTGGTGCCCCAAGGGCGCACGCCCGCGTCTTACCTGCGCGAACTCACGGAACGGGGTGCGGCGCGGCGCTGGCCCGCGGGCACGCCCGACAAGGTGCGCGCGCAGATCGAACACGAACTCGCGCTCATCGCCGAGCTGCGCTACGAGCACTACTTCCTCACCGTGGCCGACATCGTGCGCTTCGCGCGCGGGGAAAAGATCCTGTGCCAGGGCCGCGGCAGCGCGGCCAACTCGGTGGTCTGCTACTGCCTGGGCGTGACCGAGGTCGATCCGCAGCGCCAGACCGTGCTGTTCGAACGCTTCCTCAGCAAGGAGCGCAACGAGCCGCCCGACATCGACGTCGACTTCGAGCACGAGCGGCGCGAGGAGGTGATCCAGTACCTCTACCGCAAGTACGGTCGCGAGCGCGCCGCGCTCACCGCCACCGTCATCACCTACCACCGGCGCAGCGCCATCCGCGACGTGGGCAAGGCCCTGGGTTTCGACGCCGAGGCGATCGACCGCCTGGCCAAGGAGCAGCAGTGGTTCGACGGCCGGACGCCTTCGGCCGAGCGCCTGCTGGCCGTGGGACTGCGGCCCGACGACCTGGCCGTGCGCCAGCTCATCGACCTGGTCGGCGTGCTCACGGGCGAGGCCACCGACCAAGAGGAGGACAAGGCGGGCGACGTGTTCACGGGCTTTCCGCGCCACCTCTCGCAGCACGTGGGCGGCTTCGTGCTCACGCAGGACCCACTCACGCGCCTGGTGCCGGTGGAGAACGCGGCCATGGAAGGCCGCACCGTGATCGAGTGGGACAAGGACGACCTCGACGCCCTGGGCCTGCTCAAGGTGGACGTGCTCGCGCTGGGCATGCTCACCGCGCTGCGCAAGGCCCTGGTCTTCATCGGCCAGCAACGCGGCCGGCCCGTCGAGTTGCAGGACATCCCCGACGGCGACGACCCCACCTACGACATGATCTGCGAGGCCGACACCATCGGCGTGTTCCAGATCGAATCGCGCGCGCAGCAGAGCATGCTGCCGCGCCTGCGCCCCCGCACCTTCTACGACCTGGTGATCGAGGTCGCCATCGTGCGGCCCGGCCCCATCCAGGGCGGCATGGTGCACCCCTACCTGAACCGGCGGCAGGGCAAGGAGCCGGTGCACTTCGAGAAAGACGAACTCAAGCCCGCGCTCGAGCGCACCCTGGGCGTGCCCGTGTTCCAGGAACAGGTGATGCAGCTGGCCATCATCGCCGCCGGCTTCACGCCCGGCGAAGCCGACGAGCTGCGCCGCGCCATGGCCGCGTGGAAGCGCAAGGGCGGCCTGCACAAGTACCACGAGAAGATCGTCAAGGGCATGACCGGCAACGGCTACTCGGCCGAGTTCGCCGAGCGCATCTACCAGCAGATCCACGGCTTCTCGGACTACGGCTTTCCCGAGAGCCACGCCGCGAGCTTCGCGCTGCTGGTCTACGCCTCCTGCTGGATCAAATGCCACCACCCGGCCGCCTTCCTGGCCGCGATGCTCAACAGCCAGCCGCTGGGCTTCTACACGCCCAGCCAGCTGGTGCAGGACGCGCAGCGCCATGGCGTGGAGGTGCGCCCGGTGGACGTGTGCCACAGCGACCGGGACTGCACGCTGGAAGACCTGCCGCGCGAACCCGCGGTGCGCCTGGGCCTGAACCGGGTGGGCGGCCTGTCGCGCGCGGCGGCGGACCGCATCGCCGCCGCGCGCCGCGACGCGCCTTTCCAGGACGCCGAAGACCTCGCGCGGCGCGCGGGCCTGGACCGGCGCGAGCTGCAGGCCCTGGCCGCGGCCGACGCGCTGATCGGCCTGTCCGGCCACCGGCGCCTGCAGATGTGGGACGCGGCGGGCCATCGCGCGCCGCCCGCGCTGCTGCGCCAGGCACCCGTGCACGAGGCGCCCATCGAACTGCCGCCCGCACCCGAGGGCGAGGCCATTGTCTGGGACTACGCGGCCACGCGCCTGACGCTGCGCCGCCACCCGCTGGCCTTGCTGCGGCCGCAGCTGCGCGCGCGGCGCCTGATGACGGCCGAGGAACTCAAGGCCCTGCCCGACAAGCGCTTCGCGCGCGCCTGCGGCATCGTCACCGTGCGCCAGCAGCCACAGACGGCCAACGGCACCATCTTCGTTTCGCTGGAGGACGAGACCGGCGCGGTGCAGGTGATCGTCTGGCGCCACGTGCGCGAGCGCCAGCGCGCCGAGCTGCTGCACGCGCGGCTGCTCGCGGTGCACGGCGTGTGGCAGCGCGAGGGCCCGCTGTGCAACCTGATCGCGGGACGGCTGGAAGACCTCACCCCGCTGCTCGGCCGGCTGGCGACCGAAAGCCGGGACTTCCACTGATTCGATTTCGGGACCTTGTCCTGTTTGACTTCGTCCGGATTTTTTTCATTCACGCCCCGTTCATCCAACGCACCGGCGGCGCGATTGCTTGTTCCCGCGCCCCGCCTGAGCGACGTGCTTCAGCCCGGCGCCGCCACCGCCGGGCGCCGCATCAGCAGCAGCGCCGTCGTCAGGCAGGCCAAGGCGATCACCGCCGCGCCGGCCAGCGTGACCAGGTGCAGCGACTCCACGAAAGCGCCGCGCGCCAGCGCGGCGAACAGCGGCCCGTCCGATCCGCCCAGCGCCTTGGCCGCGTGCAACGCGCCCGCCAGCGTGTCGCGCGCCGCATCGGCGGCCGGGGCGGGCAAGGCCCCCGGCATCGCCGCGCCCACGCGCGCCTGGTACCAGGCCACGCCCAGGCTGCCCAGCAAGGCCACGCCCAGCGCGCCGCTCAGCTCGGATGCGGTCTCCGACAGCGCCGAGGCCGCGCCCGCGCGCTCGGGCGGTGCCGAGGTGATGATGATCTCGTTGCCCAGCGTGAACACCGGCGCCATGCCCAGGCTCATGATCACCGTGCCCGCCACCAGCCAGGGCAGGCCCGTGCCGGTGTCCACCATCAGCAGCATCAGGAAACCGATCGCCGCCGCCACCTGGCCGCCGACAAGGATGCGCACCGGCGCGAACCAGCTCGCCAGGCGCGGCGCGCCCAGCGAACCGACCACGAAGGCCAGCGCCCAGGGCAAGGTGACCAGGCCCGCGCTCAGCGGGTCGAGCGCGCGCACCACCTGCAGGTACTGCGTGATGAAGATGTAGATGCCGAACATGGCCAGGCAGGACAGCGCGTAGGCCGACAGCGCGGCGGCGAAGCGCGGCTGGCGGAACAGCGCGATGTCGAGCAGCGGGTGCGCCAGGCGCGACTGGCGCCGCACGAACACCCAGCCCAGGGCCACGCCCGCCAGCAGCGGCAGCAGCCCGGCCGCCACCAGGCCATCGGTGGCGATGGTCTTGATGCCGTAGACCGCCGCCAGCACCGCGGCCAAGGACAGCAAGGCGCTCGCCAGATCGAGCGGGCCGGCCTCGGGGTCGCGAAACTCGGGCAGCAGCAGCGGGCCCAGCACCAGCAGCAGCACCATCACCGGCACCGCCACCAGGAAGACCGCGCCCCAGTGGAACCACTGCAGCAGCGCGCCGCCCACCAGCGGGCCGATGGCCGCGCCCATGGAGAAGCTCGCGATCCACACCCCGATGGCGAAACGGCGCTGCTCCTCGTCGTGAAACATGTTCCGGATCAGCGACATGGTGGACGGCGCGAGCGTGGCGCCGGCCACGCCCAGCAGGGCCCGCATGGCGATCAGCATCTCGGCGCTGGTCGAGTAGGCGGCCATCAGCGAGGCCAGGCCGAAGGCGGCGGCACCGATCAGCAGCAGCTTGCGCCGGCCGATGCGATCGCCCAGGTTGCCCATGGTGATGAGGAAGCCCGCCACCAGGAAACTGTAGATATCGACCATCCACAGCAACTGCGCGGCGCTGGGCCGCAGCTCGGCGCTGAGCACGGGCAGCGCGAGGTTGAGCACGGTCATGTCCATGGCATAGACCATGCAGGGCAGAGCGATCACCGCCAATCCCAACCATTCGCGGCTGGTGGCCTTGGCGGGCGCGGATGAAGTGTGTTCAGACATCGAGGATCACCTTGAAGCCCCCATAGATCAAGCGTTTGCCATCAAACGGCATGGGGGCGCGGTCGGGTTGCATGCGGGGGTCGGCCATGACCTTTTCCCAGGCGGCGTCGCGCACCTCGCGCGAGGGCCAGACGACCCAGGAGAAGACCACCACCTCGTCTTTTTCGAGCTTCACCGCCATCGGCATGGAGGTGAGCTTGCCCTCGGGCACATCGTCGGCCCAGGTTTCGACGACGCGCGTGGCGCCGTGCTCTTTGAAGACCGCCGCGGCCTCCTTGCAGTGCTTCAGGTAGGCCTCGCGGTTGGCGGTGGGAACAGGGGCCATGAATCCATCGACGTAGCTCATTTCACTGTCTCCTTGGTGGGGCTGGGAAGGAATTGCAGTTCGAGGTGGCGGCGCAACACGCGCAGGCACTCGACCGCGGGCTCGATCGACTGCCGGGACTTGACCAGCAGCAGCGAGCCCTGGACCACGGCCTGCATGTACAGCCCCAGGGCCTCGGCGCTCCAGCGCGCGCGCGGCACGTGCTGGCGCTTGGCGGCCGCGATCAGCTCGGTGAGCATGTCCACGTGTACCCCGATGTGGCGGTCGCAGACCTCGCGCAGCACGGGGTGCGTGATGTGCACCTCCTGCACCAGGGTGCCGAGCACGCAGGTGATCTCGGCGATCTCGCCCTGCAGCAGCTCGATGCGGAAATCGACGTAGCCCAGCAGGCGTTGCAAGGGGTCGGTCTTGTCCATGTAGCCGGCGTGGCGGAACAGCTCGTCGGCCTGTTCGCCGAAGCGCTGCGCGGCGGCGGCGAACACGTCTTCCTTGGTCTTGAAGTGGTGGAAGAACGCGCCCTTGGTGAGGGCCGTGGCGGCACACAGTTCGTCCACCGTGGTGGCGGCGTAACCCTTGGTGCGAACCAGGGTCATGGCCGCTTCGAGCAGCCGGTCGCGGGAGCTGGGCGCGGGGGTGGCCATGGCAATTTCCGGGGGTTGACGGGAAGGGGTCGAAGACTACCGACCAGTTGGTATGTTCGTCAAGCAACGGGCTGCGGCATCCGGCAAACGGCGAGCCTGGCGCGCGCAGCGCGCATGGCGGACCGTCACACCGCGTGCGCGGCCCACAGGGCGCGCACCGCGCGCCGCCATTCGCGCGGCGGCACCGGCGCCTCGGGCGCGTTCACGCGCAGCGCCAGCGCGTTGAGCGCGCCATTCATCATGGCCACCGCCAGTTCCAGGCGGCAGTCGAGGCGGATCGCCCCGGCCGCGATCGCGGCCTGCATGCCCTCGGCAAGCGAGGCCTGGCTCAGGCGGTCGTCCAGCGCCTGCCAGCGGGCCCAGCCCAGCACCGTGGGCGCGTCGATCATGAGGATGCGGCGCGCCTCGGGCTCCGAGGTCTTCTCGATCCAGCGGATGGAGCCCTGCACCAAGGCGTCCAGCGGGTCGCGCCGCGTGTCGGCCGCCCGCTCCACGGCGGGCACGATGTCTTCGCACACCGCCAGGCACACCGCCTCGAACAGCGCGGCCTTGTCGGCGAAGTGGTGGTACATCGCGCCGCGCGCCACGCCGGCCTCCTGCAGCACCGCCTCGGTGGCGGTGCCGGCGTAGCCCTGCTCGCCAAACATGCGGCGGGCCACGGCGATGAGGCGTGCGCGGGTGGCGCTGGCGCGTTCGGCGTTCTTCATGGGCGCTCCTTTTCGATCATCCAGATCATTGACAGACAGTCTGTCGGTATCTTACATTGAATAAACCGACTGTCTGTCTATTTTTAAGGAGATACCCATGACCCATCTGGCCCGCTACCAGGATCGCTACCCCATCGTCGTGACGCCGGACATCCGCGCCTGCCAGGCCTTCTGGGAGCAGCGCCTGGGCTGGCAATGCGGCTTCGCCAGCAGCTGGTTCGTGTGGCTGTGCGCCGAGGACGGCAGCGCCTCGCTGGCTTTCATGGCGCCCGACCACCCCTCGGCCCCGCCCGGGCCCGAAACCTTCAGCGGCCAGGGGCTGTGCTTCGAATTGCAGGTGGCCGACGCGGCCGCCGCACACGCGGATTTCCTGGCGCGCGGTGGTGTGGCGGGCCTGTCCTTGCGCGACGAGGCCTTCGGCCAGCGCCGCTTCGGCTTTCGCGACCCCTCGGGCCTGTGGGTGGACGTGGTCGAGCAGATCGAGCCGCAGGCCGGCTTCTGGGACCGCTACAGGGTCTGAGGCTCAGTCGCCCGTGGGCGACAGGCGGAACTGCTCCACCACCTTCTGCGAGCCCAGGGTGCGCGCCAGTGCCCCCAGGTTCTTCGCCCGCATGGTGCGCAGCATCATGCGGTACTCGAAGGTGTCGCCCTCCTCCAGCCGGTAGCTCAGGTTGGCGATGGTGAAGCCGTGCGCCTTGAGCAGCTGGCGCAGGTCGGCCTCGGGCATGGCCTTGAGGCGGTCGAAGCGCACCGTGAGCTGGGCGTAGATGTGCGTCGGCACCACGCGTTCGACGCGGTGCAGCAGCACCAATGTCGCCAGCGTCAGCACCGTGGCGAGCACCGCCGGGAAGTAGAAGCCGATGCCCATGAGCACGCCGATGGAGGCGGTCATCCAGATGGACGCCGCGGTGGTGAGGCCGCGCACCGTGAGCCCCTCCTTGAAGATCACGCCCGCGCCCAGGAAACCGATGCCGGTCATGATGCCCTGGGCCATGCGCGTGGGGTCCATGGTCACGTTGCCCTTGCTGTCCTGCTCGAACCAGACCCCCTGGTACAGCGTCACCAGCATCAGCAGGCTGGAGGCCAGGCACACCAGGGTGTGGGTGCGAAAGCCCGCGGGCCGGCCATGGAAGCTGCGCTCCAGGCCGATCAGGCCGCCGGCCACCATGGCGAAGAGCAGGTGCCGCGCGATTTCCTTGTAGAGCGCCAGGGTCTCGGGATCGGGCATTTTCAACGGGTCCATCGCGGTTCCTCCTGCCCCATGCTACGCCGAGGCCCGCGGTGCCCCGCGGCGTGAAATCCCTTAGCGCCGCGGGCTCACCCCTTGCCCAGGGGTGGCCGTCCGAAGAGGCTGGACGCGTTGCTGATCGGCCCCAACTCGGCGGCCGCGGCCAGCAGCGAGGGCGCCAGCTCCTGCATGCGCGCCACGCCCAGGCGCGTGCGCGGCCCCGCGATGCTGATGACGCCAATGGCCTCGTGGCGACGCATCACCGGCGCGGCCATCGCGCTCATGCCCGGCGCGAACACCTCGTCGATCATGGCGTAGCCCCGCACGCGGGCCGCGTGCAGGAAGCCCAACATCGCCTTGACCGTTGTCGGCGCCTTGGGGCCGTAGTCCTTGGGTTGCCCGAAGCCCTGTCGCGTCACCAGCTCCAGCGCTCGCTCGTCGCTGAGCGTGTGCAGCCAGGCATGGCCCGAGGCCGAGCAAGACAGCCACACATCCGCGCCCATGTCGGGGTCGTAGCGCACGCCTTGCTGGCGCACGCCCTGGGCCTTGGCCACGAAGGTCAGGCGGTCGTCGTCCACCAGGGACAGGCGCACCAGCTCGCCCGACTGCTGCGCCAGCCGCTCCAGCAGGGGCCCGGCGATATCGACGATGCCACCGTGGCTGAGGTAGCCAAGGCCAATGGAGACCACCTTGGTGGTGAGCTGGTAGTCGCCCTGCTTGCGCTTCTGGCGCACATAACCGCGCTGCTGCAGATCGGCCAGCAGGCGATGGCAGGCGCTCAGCGGAATGTCCAGCTCCTCGGCCATGAGGGCCAGGGGCAGGCCGTCGGGGTGGCGCGACAGGTGCTCGAGCAGCGAGAGGCCGCGGTCCAGGGCAAGGTTCATGTCTCGA